>DILZ01000140.1:0-3808 GCA_002425305.1 Ruminococcaceae bacterium UBA5579 | reverse complement strand
TTCAGCGCGGAGGGCGAGCCGTCGTAAAGTATAAGTCCGTCGTAGATCACAAGAACGCGGCTGCATACCGCCTGAACGTCCTCTACGATATGCGTGGAAAGCAGCACGATCTTATTCTGCGCCATTTCCGAGAATATGTTGCGGAATTTCACGCGCTCCTCGGGGTCAAGCCCAACCGTAGGCTCGTCGAGGATAATAAGCTGCGGATCGCCGAGCAGCGCCTGAGCGATCCCCACGCGCTGACGCTGTCCTCCGGAAAGTCTGCGTATGCGTGTTTTCCTTTGCTCCGTAAGGCTTGTGCGGCTTATAGCATCGTCAACGGCTTTTTTGTCCTTAACGCCCTTGAGTGCCGCCATATAGTCCAGAAACTGCCATACGGTCAGCTCGTCGTACAGACCGAAACTCTGCGGCAGATAGCCGAGCTGCGCTTTGAGCCGAGTTTCCTGGGAAAGCAGCGGCTTGCCGTCAAGGACTATTTCGCCCTTGGTGGGGATAAGTCCCGCTATCAGCAGCTTCATAAGCGTTGTTTTTCCCGCGCCGTTGGGTCCGAGAATACCGATAAATCCCGGGCTTTCAAGGTTTACGGATATATCCCGAAGCGCCTTTTTACCTGATGGATAGATCATTGTGATATTGTTGATGTCTATTTTCATGAGTTTTATTCCTTTCTATTGCGCGCTGTAATAATTTTAACATATTTTTTGTGTAGTTTGTCTGGAGTTAATGTGTTTTTTGTGTGTAGTTAAGGGAAAGTTACCGTAAACCTTACCCCGTCGGCGGTATTTTCTATTTTATAGCCGATGCCGTATTTCTCGAAGATCATTCTCGTGATATACAGACCCAGACCGCTGCCGTGCTCTGAGGACGGGTCGGCGCGGTAAAATGCCTCAAAAACGCGGGGCAGGTGTTCATCGGAAATATGCGCGGGGAAGTTCTCGACAACGAGCGTCGCGCCGTTTTCTTTTGTAAGCGCGATATTTACGCATCCGTTGTCCGAAGTATGAGCGACTGCGTTTCCGATAATGTTCCCTATAGCCTTTGCAATCAGCTTTTTGTCGCCGTAAACCGTGATATCATTCGGTATATCCGCCGTCACGGTTATTGAATTATTCTCCGTGTAGTCGGTATATTCCTCGGTGAGCGACCGAATCTCCTCGGAAACGTTCACGGCTTCGCGCTCCGTTTCGTCGGAAATATCCAGATGCGACACCGCCAGCACCTCTTTGATAAAGCTGCTGAGCGAACGGAGTATCTCGGCACTGCGGGCGAGATATTTTTCCCTGTCCTTGTACACCCCGATACCCGCCTGCATACCCTCAAGCTGCCCTATGACTATCGCTATGGGGGTTTTCAGCTCGTGAGATACCCCCGAGAAAAACAGCATACGGCGCTGTTCGCGCTCTCGTTCGAGCGCGATCTCGTCCTTTAGTGTGCGGTTGTGCAGATTCAGCTCATCAAGAGCCGTGCGGAGCTTGTCCGACATTTCGTTGATACTCGCGGAAAGCATTCCGATCTCGTCATTCCGCAGATCGGGGCAATACCAACTGAAATCCAGATCAGCCATTTTGCCGGCGATCTTTCCGATACGAATTATCGGCTGCGTTGTGTACTTTGAAAAGAACCACGCCCCGACAAGGCACAAAATAACGGCTNNAGAATACTGCCGAGGATCGCGCCGGTCAATTCGTCGGAGCGCGAGCTGTTGTACCGCGTTATCAGAATATAATCCTCGCCCGAATCCGCAAATCGGAACGGCAAGCCGTTTTTGTTATCGATATCGCCGTTTGTTTTCTCAAACGTATACGGGCTTATCGGGTTTTGTTCCCTGTCAAGCAGAAAAAGAAACGCTCCCGTTTCCCGTATAAAATCGGTGAACAACGGCTCGCTGTTTTGTTTTTCGGTAACACGCAGCGCCGATACAAGCTTTTCGGTTTTCGAAGCCAACAGGCGCTGCGAGNNGCTTTTTCCGGCATACGGCAGCGCGATACATATATAAAGAAACGCGGCGGCGCATATCGAAAATGACAGCGCTGCCAGCAGTGCAAACGTTCTGACTGTGAGCTTTTTCATATTCCGCCGCCTTTCAGCTTATACCCTACGCCGCGCACGGTTTCGATACAATCGTGATCGCCGAGCTTTCGGCGAATATTTTTAATATGTGTGTCGACTATGCGTGTGTCGTTATAGTAGCCATAGCCCCACAGATCGCTCAGAAGTGATTTTCGCGTGACGACCTCTCCGGGAGACTTCATAAGCTCGTAAAGTATCTCAAACTCGCGGAGGGTGAACTCTATGGGAAGATTATCGACGCAGACGGTATGCGCTTTAATATCGAGTGATATTCCTTGGTATTCAACGACACGCGGCTGATCGGGCATTGTCCTGCGAAGCACCGCCTCTACCTTATGCATAAGCAGCGGCATTGATATGGGCTTAGTTATATAGTCATCAATGTGAAGTCCGTATCCTTTCATCTGATGCGTCTCGCTGTCCAATGCGGTGAGCATAATGACGGGAACCTCGCTGTTTTCCCTTATCCTGCGGCAGACTTCGTAGCCGTCCATTCCGGGCAGCATAAGATCGAGTATTATCAAATCGAACACAGTATCATTCGCCGATACGACCGCTGATTCTCCGTCATTAACGGCAGTCACTTCATATCCCTCGTTTTCCAGAAAACTGATGAGCAGTTCCCGATAGTCGGCGTTATCTTCAACAATAAGCAGCTTTGACATTTTGCACCTCTTTATTTCTTCATCGTAACGTTGCCGTTTTTTATATTATACCATAAAGATGCGTTTTTTTCAATATACGGTTATGCTCGCTGTTTTTTTGTATTTTAAAAAATTTCTGATTATGAAATCGAGGATATGGCCGTTTCAGACCTGTAACAAATTTCGAGTGACTAAATTCGGAATTGATAGGGGTGAAAATAACAAGTGAATGAGGTTTTATCAAGGCAGTTATCCCGGACTAACCGTATGCGAATTTCACCACGAATTTTACAGAGGGGTATAGCAACTCTGCACAAACGCGAAATCTTTTCTTGTGCAGTTAGCCGAAAAAACTTAAATAGGGTTTACAAAACCCCTTGTTTTTGTAGGTACTTATGAGGAGAGAAATTTTTTAATGCTCCTTGCCTTACACTTAAACCATTGAGCTTGTGTAAATCACCAAAGCAAGACCAACGCAAAAAAAATCCTTGTGCAGATTTCACGAATTTGTCCGGAGGGGGTTAAAAAACGATACCACTTTTGACCGGAATATGTATAGGGGTATGCAGCTTTTCAATTTTGTTGTGAGATTGTACAAGGTAGTATGTGCAAGCCGCTGATTTTTAAAAAACCAAGCCCAAACAGGCTGACGAAATCCGCAAAAAATATCCTATAAGTGAGAGGGTAACACGACCTGCTGTTCGCCGCCGCTGAAAAATTTTGGAGGGGTAGCTTATACGGGCGAAAACGTTAAAATTCGGAATACGTATTCTTGTGTTTTTTGTCATCATAGCAAGCAGAGAAAAAAGTGCATACTAGCGTTATGCGAAGCATATTGCGGCCACTTTTTTCCATTTGTCGGTATGACCCCTCCCAATGTTTCTTAGGGAACCCAGCCCTAAGACAAATTACCCCCAAAGCACTAGGCTTTGAAGTCCAAAATTCAAAATATAAGGAGGTCAAGAATTATGCGAAAGTACAAACAGGTCAAGGAGAAGAAGATAGTCTATTCGCTTGACGAATGGAAGATCATCGAACTGCGGGCAGCCAAGCTCGCAATGAAAACAGGAACATACATCAGGCGCATATCGGTT
>DILZ01000117.1:11528-13715 GCA_002425305.1 Ruminococcaceae bacterium UBA5579 | reverse complement strand
GGCGCGGCGCGGTAAACGGCGGGTGCGTGCTGTTTGCGGCTTGCCGCAAATCGGCAGCACCCTTCAAGCCCTGTCGGGGAAAGGATACCGCGCGGCAACACTTTACGCCAATTTGCGGAGGAGTTCTTCGCAGACCCGCGCAAAGCCGCGCCGCGCTTAATTTCGCCGCCGCTTGACGGGTGTCGGGGACGGAGCATACGATGCCCCGCGCTAAACGCGCTTTTTATATGATTTATGATCTTAGAAATCGAGTATTACAAAGGCGATATAACATTGTTCGGGAATAGGCTTGACGAATGCTCGCTCCGCAAGCTGCTGAATGAAGCTGAGCATATTTGCGGAGTATTCGGCGATCTTGCCGAAACGCTTTGCCGATATTACGGATTTGATAAGATCGCTGCAAACGGACTTCCGGATTGGGCCTATGACCGTGATACCGGCTTGCTATACGCTCCGAAAGGATAACGATATGACGCTGTATAATCTGACATTTACGGATAACGAGCTTGACGAGCAATTCAACATCGGGTTCTTTTCAAGCCGTGAAAAAGCCGAGGAGGTCGCGCGGTATTATCTGCGAAATATCCGAGGTTTTTGCGAGTACGACTGCGGCTATTTCATAACGGAAAAAACCGTGATCGGCGGCGGAAGTCCGGGTACGGTATACATAGTTTACGGCTGGAACGGTTACGAGGAGGACATAGTGGAAAGCGACTGTTTCACCACCGAAGCGCTGGCGCGGCGTAAACTCGCGGAGATGAAGTCACAGTACGACCGTTGGGAATGGTGCGTCGACCGTTACATAATTGATGAGTGCAAATGGCAGGACGGATTTGTGAGAGTTTAGGAGAATTGTGATGCTCAATCCCTGGGAAAGTATAGATCTATCCGACTATGAAAACCATATGAGTTTAGATAATGTCGGGCAGCTTCAGGCGTTAAACGCGCTGATGAGAGAACAGCTTTTTTCGCACGAGGTAAAGTCGGTAATGATACTCGGCGTCGCGGGCGGAAACGGACTGGAGCATATAAAAGACGGAAATTTTGAAAGGGTTTACGGCGTTGATATAAATCGAGCATACCTCGCCGAGTGCGAAAGAAGATTTCCCTCGCTTTCGGGAGTGTTGGAGATCATATGCGCAGATTTGCTCGGTGACAACCTAAAGCTGCCGCACGCGGAGCTGCTTATAGCCGACCTTCTGATCGAGTATATAGGATATGAATGTTTCAAAAAAGTTGTAAAGCTTGTAAAGCCCAAATACGTTTCCTGCGTAATTCAGATAAACACGGATAATTCCTTTGTATCGGATTCACCGTATTTGCATAAGTTCGACCGTCTTGACGAGGTGCATTGCCAAATCTGCTCGGAGGAACTGACCGACGTTATGCGTGAGATCGATTATATACAGGATAGTCAAACCGAAGCGGCTTTGCCAAACGGAAAGAAGCTGGTAAAAACAGATTTTTTAAATAGGAGTGTGTTATGAAAGTAATTATAAACAACAATCAAAAGGGACTGCTTTTCAAAAACGGAGTTTTACAGGATTTTCTCGGCGCGGGAAAGTACCGCGCAGGCGGATCGAAGAGCATCGAGATCCTGCCGCTTGACGAGGAGATCTGCTCGAAAAACGCCACGATCGCTCAGATACTTACAAAGGTCGTCGACCGCTATAAGGCGGACGATCTCACAAGCGAAGTCACCGTGAAGAACGGCGAGGTGGCTCTGCACTACATAGACGGAGTGTTCGCCGGCGCGCTTACTGCCGGGCGGCACGCGTTCTGGAAGGAAGCGGGCGCGCACGAGTTCAAGATATACTCCACCGCAAACCCCAAGATCATCGACATTCCCGCGCCCGTTGCGGCTCAGCTCGGGCAGGGCTTTGTGATTGACGTCAACATTCCGCGTGAGTATAAGGGCGTGGTCTACTTTGACGGAAAAGCCGCCGAATATCTTGACTCCGGACGTTATTTCTATTGGAACGGCGCGGTCAAGATCACAACGCAGATATACGATATGCGCGTGCAGGAGCTTGACATCAACGGGCAGGAGATACTCACCAAGGACAAGGTGGGCGTGCGCGTCAATTTCACGGCGAATTGGAAGATCACAGACTACAAAAAGCTCGCGGAGAATTACTCCGACATCACGCGGCTGCTGTATACCGCCGCACAGCTTGCGCTGCGCGA
>DILZ01000117.1:4902-11515 GCA_002425305.1 Ruminococcaceae bacterium UBA5579 | reverse complement strand
ACAGACCGCGAGAATATCGGCAGCGAGATACTCGGCGAGCTGAAGAAGCGGACCGCGGATATGTTCGTTGAGATACTCTCGGCGGGCATTAAGGACGTGATACTCCCCGGTGAGATAAGCGCGATCATGAACGGCGTTCTTGCCGCCGAGAAACGCGCTCAGGCGAACGTCATCACGCGCCGCGAGGAGGTAGCGTCAACGCGAAGCCTGCTCAACACCGCGAAGCTTATGGACGAAAACGCAACGCTCCGCCGCCTTAAGGAGCTTGAATATATTGAAAAGATATGCGAGAATGTCGGCGAGATAACCGTTGACGCGCGAAGCAGTATTCTCACACAGCTTGCTGATATAATAGGCAGCAAGGGCAGCGAATAAAAACGATAAACCCCGACCTGAAAAAGAGGTCGGGGCTGACTATATAAAAACCTTGGGATTTTGTNNGCCTACGGCGGGGAAAATCCCATTAAAACAAAGAGCTTAATTTTTAATACGCAAAATCATACTTTTTTGCAAGTTTCCCCGACCCGTAAAACAGGTAGAGGATTTTTGGTTTATTGTCTTACAGCTTGATGAAATGCGGGCTGCGTTTGCGGAATATCGTGTAATACTCAAAGCCCGCAGCCGTGAGAGCCTGCTCTGCCTTGTCGAAATCGGCGGCAACGCGCGCTCCCTCGTGAGCGTCCGAGCCTACGGTAACTATCTCGCCGCCAAGCTCATTATACCGCTTCAGCACGAACGGGTGCGGGTGCGGATAACCGAGCGTCGAAACGCCCTTGCTGTTTATTTCTATGCCCTTGCCGCCCGCGACCAAGGTTTTCAGTATCTCGTCGATCACCTCGCGGTAATCGGGCGGGAAATAGCTTTTTTCGGGGGAGTAGCGCACGATGTAGTCGAAATGACCCAACACGTCGTAATCGTCAAACGCCTTGACGCTTGCCAGCATTTCCTCGAAAAAGTGCAGTATGCCGTTTCTGCCGCCCATTTTCTCAAAGTATTCCGGATAGTACGGGTCGAAGCCGTCTATCTGATGCGCCGATCCGATAATGAAATCAAAGTCGGCGCTTTTGGCAAATTTCCGTAGAGTATCGGGCATATACGACAGCAGCCCAAGCTCAACACCGAACAATATCTCCGGCTTCCCTTCAAACTCATCGCGTACACGGAAAAGCTCCTCACGGTATGCGGGAACATCAAGAAAAAACTCGTCGGCTTCGGGATAATCGAAATCGTGGTGCTCCGTGACGCAGAGCGTTTTCAGACCCTTGTCCGCTGCTGCCGCCGC
The DNA here is from genome assembly GCA_002425305.1 of Ruminococcaceae bacterium UBA5579. Lineage (GTDB taxonomy): Bacteria > Bacillota > Clostridia > Oscillospirales > Ruminococcaceae > CAG-115. Next base: position 10,233 of record DILZ01000117.1, on the reverse strand, counting down.
CAAAGAACGCAGCNNTCACTGTCGCTTGAAAAGTATGAATGTGTATGTACGTCAGCCAAGATCATACGTCAATCCTCCAAAAGCGCCCAATAATCCCTGTATTCTGCAGTTTTCGCCTTGTGTTCCAGCGCAAACATTTCTTCGCCTATATCAAAATACCGATAACTTATCTTTTTGTTGTAGTATTGCATATCGGTACGGAAATCATTGTGCGAATCCCAGCCGGCGTCAATTATTATGCGTCTGCCGTCTATCTCGGCGACGTTCCATTCGTGGAAACCTCCCTGCATATCGGAAACATTAATAAAGGTGTTTCCGTTAATTAGTCCGCTTCCCGTGATATTCAGGCAGCGTATGCCTTGTGCCGCGCAAAGCGCCGAGGTCATATTGGAATAGCCCCCGCATACGCTTGTTTTGTTGTCGAGCATATATTCAAGCGACAGACACTCCTGAGGTATGCCCTTGTTGTATGCGGGACGGTCGTAATAGATGTTAGCCGACGTCCAGTTAGCTATGGCGCGGAGCTTTTCATAATCACTGTCGATGCCCTCGCATATTTCATCGGACAGCTTCTTTATCTCATCGAGCACCTTTTGAACCTTATCGCGCTTTCCGTCACGGGTGATGTACGTTATCGTCTTGCCCGCAGAGGCGGTGGACGCTGAGTTCACCACGCGCTTGTTATTCTGCACAAGATTTGAAACGTCGGGGAATTTTATCGTACCGCCCGTAAGATCGAGGTGGGCATAGGTCTTGTACCCGTTTATGTCGTAGATATTTAATACGCCGTATTTTTTACCGTATGACGTATATTGCGACGTCAGCTCGAAAACGATCTCGTCACCATCTTCAAACTTGTTTACCGTCATTTGCGGATAATCCGGCCAAACCTCTGCCAGACTGTTGTTTTTCTTGCCGCGCACTACGACGGACGAGCCGTCAAACGTTATCGTGAAGGTGTTTTTCGGGTCGTGGTTGCAAACGACGGTTCCCTTTTCCGATACGGGGGGTTCTGAGGAAGGCGGTTCGGCGGAGGAAATTTCGTAAGCCGAGCTTTCCGTTGAAACGGGCTGCGATATCGAAGAAGAGCTTGTTGTTTGAGAAACCGTGCTTTCAGACGAAGAAGAGTTTACCGGGTCGCTTGAAACCGCCGCAGACGATGAGGAGTTTACCGGGTGACTTGAATCCGCTGCGGACGATGAGCTTGCAGCCGCAGAACCGAAATATGAGCTTTCAGTGCTTGTTGAAAAAGCGTTTACGGACGTGTTTTCCTTTAAGCCGCAGCCCGAAAGCAGCAGTGCCGCAAAGCATACTAATGCAATTAATTTTCGTTTGATCTTGAACATCTCCTACAAATCAATTTACAACTCATTATACATCAAAACCTGAAAAAAGTCAAGTAAAAAAGAGCGGGAAAAAAGCAGTCACCGAAACCGTGCCTGTGCCACTGATGTTATATCGCAGACCGATTTTCGGAAATAGGTCTTTTTTCACAAGCCGGCTGCCGCTTGTGTCAACTATTTTTGTTGAATTTGCAAACACATATTTTATCAAATTCTCTTGAAAAGCTAAAAAATTTGTGATATACTGTATGGCAGATATAACAAACGACGCTGTCAAACGGACTCTCAAAAAATGCCCTGAATTGCTGTGCGCCGCGAAAAGAAAGAGAATGTGTATATGGAAACAGAACAAAAGACAAAAAAGGTCCGTGACCTTACAAACGGCTCGCCGATGAAGCTTATTCTGGGGTTTATGCTGCCGCTGCTTCTTGGTATGGTGTTTCAGCAGCTTTACAATATGGTGGACACGATAATAGTCGGGCGCTTTTTGGGAATAGACGCGCTTGCGGGCGTAGGCTCTACGGGCTCGATAAACTTTCTTGTTATAGGGTTTGTGATGGGGCTTTGCACGGGATTCGCCATTCCCGTGGCGCAGCAGTTCGGCTCTAAAAATTTTGACGCTCTGAAAAAATACGTCGCAAACACGATATGGACTGCGGTTTTCTTTGCGGTCATTATTACGACGGCAACGTGTATTTTGTGCTCGAAAATATTGCGTCTGATGAACACGCCGGACAACGTTTTTTCCGAGGCGTACAATTATATTTTTGTGATATTTCTGGGTATCCCCGCAACGCTTTTGTATAATACCTTGTCCGGCTTTATCCGCTCGCTGGGGGATTCCAAAACGCCGCTCGTATTTCTTGTGATATCCAGCCTTCTGAACGTGGCTCTTGACGTATTAATGATAGTGGTGTTTAAATTGGGGGTCGCCGGAGCGGCCTGGGCGACGGTGATATCGCAGCTCGTTTCGGGTGTACTTTGCCTTGTCTATATTGTTAAGCGGTTTGAGATACTGCACTTACGGCGCGGCGATATGCGGTTCGACCTTTACTATATCGGCAAGCTCTGCGCGGCGGGCGTACCGATGGGACTGCAATATTCCATCACGGCTGTCGGGGCGATCATAGTGCAGTATGCCATAAACTCTCTTAATTCAACAGCAAGTATGGCGGGCAACGNNACAGCCGGCATCAAGGTCAACCAGTTTATGTGCTGCCCGTTTGACGCAATGGGGAGTACTATGGCGACCTACGGCGGACAAAACATCGGCGCGGGAAAGCTGAAGCGCGTGAAAAAGGGGCTGCTCAGCTGCTCGCTGCTTGGGATATGCTGGGCAGTGCTTGCCCTGGGGATAGTCGTGCTGTTTGGCAGGGGGCTTGTTATGCTGTTCATCGAAAAGAATGACGCGACCACTGCCGAGGAGATCGAAACGATAATAACGCTGGGGCGGCAGTTTATTATAACAAACGCCGCGTTTTACGTTACGCTTGCGTTTGTCAATATTGTACGGTTTCTTATTCAGGGAATGGGCTTTTCGCAGCTTGCGCTGTTCGCGGGAGTGTTTGAGTTCGCCGCAAGAACCTTTGTGGCGCTCCAGGCCGTGCCGAAATTCGGGTTTTCGGGAGTGTGCTTCGCCAATCCCGCTGCCTGGGTGTTGGCGGATCTGTTTTTGTTCCCCGCGTTCTTTATTTGTTATAATCATTTAAAAAACAAAATGAGTGATACCGGTTGAGGATGCGGAACGATAAATTTTTTGGAACGAATACGGCGCGGCATTTTCAGCCGCGCCGTTATTATTTATTAATGTGTGCCGGATCAGTTGAACAGAGCGTGCTCGTCGTCCTTGTCGAACAGGTGGATCTTGTTAGGATCGATAGCAAGCTTTACGGTGTCGCCGGGACGAGCAGAGCATCTGGGCGATACGCGCGCCGTCAGCGGAACACCCTGGCAGGTGATGTAAAGGAAGGTTTCTGCACCAAGCATTTCGGTTACATCTACGTCTGCCTCAATGATACCTGTTTTAGCCGCAGACAGATACATCTCCTCATCGTGAATGTTCTCGGGACGGATACCCATAACGATGTTCTTGTCAACATAATATTTGAGAGCATCAGAATCTGCCTTGGCAGCGGGAAGCTCAACATAGAACTTTCTGCCGCGGCCCGACTTGGAATCCTCGGAGCCGAACTCAACGGTATACTTGCCGTCCTGCATAATAAGCTTCGCGTCAACGAAGTTCATCTGAGGAGAACCGATAAAGCCCGCAACGAACTTGTTGCAAGGAGAATCGTAAAGGTTGATAGGAGAATCTATCTGCTGGATGTAACCGTCCTTCATAACAACGATACGGTCACCCATCGTCATAGCCTCTGTCTGGTCGTGCGTTACATAGATGAACGTTGTGCCGAGCTTCTTGTGAAGCTTAGCAAGCTCGGTTCTCATCTGCGCACGCAGCTTAGCGTCCAAGTTGGAGAGCGGCTCGTCGAGAAGGAATACCTGAGGATCACGAACGATCGCACGACCGAGCGCAACACGCTGTCTTTGACCGCCGGACAAAGCCTTCGGCTTTCTGTCAAGCAGGTGAGCGATATCGAGTATCTGCGCAGCTTCTTCAACGAGCTTCTTTATCTGATCCTTCGGAACCTTGCGGAGCTTAAGACCGAAAGCCATATTGTCAAATACTGTCATATGAGGATACAGAGCGTAGTTCTGGAAAACCATCGCGATATCTCTGTCCTTAGGAGCAACGTCGTTTACAAGACGGTCACCGATGAACAGCTCACCCTCGGAGATCTCCTCCAAACCCGCGATCATACGAAGAGTAGTAGACTTACCGCAGCCGGACGGACCGACAAAAACGATAAACTCTTTGTCCTTGATGTTCATAGTGAAGTCCGATACAGCGGTAACGCCGCCGGGGTAACGCTTGTAAATACCTCTTGCTGATAAACTTGCCATTAATATTACCTCCTAAATATAACATAATGGTGAATGTCGGCAGAAACGTCGGCATTCACAATATTTTGCTAATAATATTCTACCAAAACCGCGCTGAAAATAAAAGAGCCTAAACCAACAAACTTTTTATGTTTCCTTTATATATTTTCACTAACGTTTACAAAATAGAGTTAAAATTTTCCGCGATTGACTGTCATTTTGCACAAAAAAACGCCTAAAATGTTTCTGAAGACAATGAACGAGCCATTTTTTTGGTATTTCGCACAAAGAACCCTTGCATATTTTGGTGATATTACAACAATATATTGTGCAATTTGTTGAAGTTGTCGGTGCGTTTTTACGGCAAAGTTATATTAACGTACTTTCGGCAGCGGCATTCCGCGCGGCAATTTCTCCGCCAACTAAGGCAGCCCCGCCTCAAAAAAAGACATTTTACCGACATAGCAACGTAAAGAATATCGCTGCGGACATTCGCATAGATTATAAGGACAAACTTATTTCAACACTGACAACACGGAGGAAATCATATGGAAAAAAAGCGGAAACATTCGGGCAAAGCGGCCTTGATCGGAATTGCTTTACTGATTCTGGCGGGTGTTTGGGGGCTTTTCCGACTTACCGCGCACGGCGATGTCCGCCCCGATGGAAGCACTTCCGAAAAGCGCATAGAATACATAAAATCGTTTGGCTGGGACGTGGGCATAGCGCCCACCGACATCAAAGAGATACGCATACCCGGGGTGTTTGACGAGGCATATGAGCAGTACAACGCGCTGCAAAAGCAGCAGGGCTTTGACCTGCGCAAATATCGTGCGTGCTACGCCTACAAATATACCTATGAAATACTGAATTACGACAAGCCTTCTCCCGTGCCTATCTGCGTAAATCTGATAGTATGCGGCGGAAAGATAATCGGCGCGGACATCTCTTCCTCGGAGGCAAGCGGTCTGGTGACCGTGCTGGTAAAATAGCGCGGTCGTTCCTCCGTAAGCGAACGGCGGCTTTTGCTCCGTATCATTCCGTCAGG
>DILZ01000117.1:4737-4892 GCA_002425305.1 Ruminococcaceae bacterium UBA5579 | reverse complement strand
CATCAACAAAGCAGTAGTCCCTCGGCGTCGCCGGGGGACTTTTTGTATTTCCCGGCGCCACCCCGTAAAAACGTCTGCCCACTTGACACGAAGTGTCCAAAGGTGTTATAATATAATGAGATATTACGTTTAAGAGAGGTAAAAATATGAAAAAA
>DILZ01000117.1:2578-4634 GCA_002425305.1 Ruminococcaceae bacterium UBA5579 | reverse complement strand
GCGCTGTATGCTATACTTGTGATGTTTGTTTATCTGGCAAGCTATCCGACGAAGTATCTCAGCGCGTTTTATAAGGAAAGGTACAGCGTCGGCACTCCCGTTTATTTGGTATGCTTTTGTGCGCCGGCGATGATAGCGTCGGTGAGCATCTGCCTGGCTTNNCGCCGCTTCCGTTGACTCTGCGGACTTTATCTTGATGTTCGGACTGTTTGCGGTCTTGGCTTCTTCACTTGGGATAATTATCAGAGAAACCATTACGGCTGTTTCCGTTAAACGCAAAAAACGGTGAGTTGTTCTCGGGCAGCCTCACGATTTGGAAAGGATATATATGAAAAAACGTTCTGCTGTTATCATTCTTGTGATCGGTGCGATTTTCGGGTGGACGCTGGTGTGGTACGGAGGATTTTGGCTGTGGGCATCGGGCGAGCCGGCCTTCGGGTATGCGCTGCCGATTTTCATTATGCTTGCGGCAACGTTCGGCGCGGACTGTCTTCGGCGGTTATTTAAGCGAAAATACTCGCTGTCGAACGGTTTAGCTTTGTTGTGCGTGTACGCGCCTGCGGCGGCGTGGGTGCTCCCCTCGATTATCGTAATGATTAGACATCACGACCGGAAATACGCCGGCTTTATGGAGGGCTTGGCGTATGGTTACGAGCAGCAGTATACGCCCGCAGCGGCTGCGGCATTGGTCGGCGGCGCACTGCTGTGGTTCGGCGTTTGGGCTCTTGCGTCAAAGAAAAAGGGGGGCTGATTTATGAAAAGGACACTTTCCGTTATCCTCACGATACTTTTCGGACTGTTGGCGAACGCCGTGATATGCGCGGCGGGCGTACTGGCGTATCCCGCACACGTTGTTTTGTACATAATAGCGGCAGCGGCACTGATATCCATATATTCCCCAACGCTTATCGCGGTTGTGGGAAACGCGGCGGACAAAAGCGGCATTTCGCGGAAAACGCTTTACATCTGCGCTCAAGCACCCATTCTCGCGCTGAGCATTGCGTACCTCATTGAGGAGCTTGTCACCTACGATCCTCCGCGCAACACAGCCTTCGGCGGGTGGAGATACGTCAACCTCGGATTGGGGCTTGGAATAGCGGTTTGTATGACGGCTACAGCCATTGTAACGACAGCCGTGTCTTTCATTATCGCGGCGATGGCAAAGAAAAAAGATGAAACTTCAAAGGGAGAACAAAATGAACACTAAGATCGAACAGCTTATCAACAACATCGAAACAGTTATTCTCGGCAAGCGCGGCGTTATCGAGAAGATAGTCTGCGCGATGATAGCGGGCGGTCACGTTCTTATCGAGGACGTTCCGGGAGTGGGAAAGACCCTGCTCGCCGAAACGCTTGCGAAGTCCGTTTCGGGAACGTTCGGGCGCATACAGTTCACGCCCGACCTTATACCGTCCGATGTTATCGGCTACAGCAATTATAACAGGTATAGACACCCATATTAACAAGTTGATTATTCCATATTTATCAATATTTTCTTTAAATATATTTTTCATTTAATATAAACCTTTCTTTTCAATTTTTTATAAATTANNACCAGCGCACGGGCGAAGCCTCGTACAGAGCGGGCGCGGCGATGTGCAACTTCCTGCTTGCGGACGAGATAAACCGAACCTCGCCGAAGGTTCAGTCCTCGCTTTTGGAGGCGATGGAGGAGCTGCAAATTTCCGTGGACGGCATAACTCATAAGCTGCCCGTGCCTTTTATGACGCTCGCCACGCAGAACCCGATCGAGACCTACGGCACATATCACCTCCCCGAAGCGCAGCTGGACCGCTTTTTAATGCGCCTGTCTATCGTNNCTACCCCGACCGCAAGGCGGAGCTGCAAATGCTCGAAAAAATGCCGCAGAAAATGGCGGTGCAGGCGGTGATGACGCTGAGCGATGTTATGGCTCTCCGCGAAACGGCAAGCAATGTTCAGGTGTCGGAACAGGTTAAGGCGTATATCCTGATGATAGTCGGCGCGACCCGAAACCGTCAGGAGGTGAAGCTCGGTGCGTCGCCGAGAGCCTCTATCGCGCTCTACAAAGCGGCGC
>DILZ01000117.1:0-2569 GCA_002425305.1 Ruminococcaceae bacterium UBA5579 | reverse complement strand
TGCCGACGACGTGAAGTCTATGGCGATACCCGTGCTGTCGCACAGAGTTATCCTCGCAGCGGGGCAGACGGCGTTCGTGTCCTCCGAGGAAATAATACAGCGCATTCTCGCGGAAACGGTGGTACCCGTTTAGAGGTAAGGGGTTAGAGGTAAGAGGTTAGATCATAAGCAGCCTTCTTGTCTCTAACTTCTTACATCTATTCGATGCCGTGGAGGTTGGTATGACAGAAAAGGAAATGACCGCCGAATTGCTGAAACGGCTTCGTCAGATGAAAAGTCTGCACCGCCGCTATCCGAATACCTGGGACAAGTTTATAGCGGACGGCTTGACGATATGCGAAAAAATGACGCGGCGCGGCGAGCTTGAGCACGAGCTTGATCTGTTCACTGCTGTGACAGCCGTTCCCGAAAGCATTATCAAGTTCGGCGCGGACTTGCGCAAGCCGCGCGAAAAATACTCCGCAAGGCAAGGCGACGGCTTGTTCGATGAGCTTTTGGAAAAGCACTTCGGCAAGGGAGTGCTGTATCCTCAGATAAACGAGCTGTCGGACGCTCTTACATATTTGCGGAGCAGCTTGCTGAAAAATAACTCCGAAGCCGCGTTGGAATGTCTGGTTGAAGTCCGCGCGGCGAACTCCGCGCTGCCCGAGATATTCTCTCGTCTGCAAACGGTCATAGCCGCAGCGGCGGACAAGATCGAAACGCTTATTCAAAGCGGCGAGATCGAACACGCGTGCGACCTCGCAGACGCAGTTCACGCGCTGCCCGAAATAGTTTCCTCGCCCAGCGCCGATTGGCGAAGCTTCAAGAAATGCTTTGTAAAGCCGTATTCCCGAAAATGGCAAGACGGCTTCTTTGAAGAACTTAAGGGGTATTGAAATGTGTGCTTTATTTATTATTTGGTTTATCGTGCTTGCTGCGCTGCACATTGTATTTTTACGGGATAATGGTTATGTTATCGGGATATCGGTCATAGCGGCGTGGTGGGGGATATTGATAGGAGCCTATAAGCTGTACCAAAAAAGAGAACGCAAAAAAGAGCGGCTTTACAAGGAGAAATACGTCACCGAAGTGTCGATCGAGGACGCGTTTTTCGGTAAGATAACGTTTGAGGACGACAGCTTTAAAGGGCATATGAGGTCTGCCGAACTGCATTTCCCGAAGTTCGGCGCGGACGTTCTCGATACGCTTTACATTGAGGGCTACAACGAAGCTGACCGCGAAAAAATATTCCGTGCTTTTCAAGCTATCTACGAGCATCAGAATGAAATTCTGGACGCGCTTTCCCCGGAGCTGCTGGATATAGCCGAGGAGTATGAGGAGGTCGACGAGAACGGTGAGCCTTATACCCTTGAGAAAATACGCGAGTGCGCTTATATTTCGTGGACGCGAGTGTTTAATGACGATGATGGTGTTGTGGTTGTTATGGAGGTTGGGCTCACCGTGGGCGAGATAGAGCTTGGCGGACACGGCTTTGACGTGGTGATAAACTGTGCCGATAAAACGATGGATTTCAATATGGAGGGCTGACGGTTCAACGGTTCGCCGCTTTAAAGATTTACGGACGCACATATGATCTGAGCCGTTTTAACAAAATGCAAGTCTTTATTTTATGCGGTTCTCCCCGCCACAAGTTTATACACAGAATGAGCCGACCTTTTTACAAGGTCGGCTCTGCTTTTGTTTTTATAATTACTTGACCTCAGCGCCTGCGGGCAGCATCTCATATCTCGAGAACTCCGCGGTAAATTCTCCTAAGCCCTGCGTTATCTGACGAAGTACGGGTGAGAAATCCTGCATCTCCGCCTCGGGGGCTTCCGCGATAAGCTCGGTCATTCCGTCGCCGGAGCTGTTCATCCCGAGAACCGCGCCGCGCTTTTTGGAGATGACGCTCATAACGTCGCCCTGCTTGTCGTCGGGCATAAGAATGGTGAGGTTCTGTATCGGCTCGAGCAGATACGGCTCGGCGATCTTCATACAATCCTTGAACGCCATAGAAGCGGCGGTCTTGAACGCCATTTCCGAGCTGTCTACCGGGTGATAGCTGCCGTCGAGCAGCGTCGCTTTAAGTCTTACAACGGGATATCCGCCTATCGAGCCTTTCTCGCAGCTGTCCTGCAAGCCCTTTTCGATAGCGGGGAAGTAGTTCTTCGGAACAGAGCCGCCGAAAATTTTCTCCTCGAATTTCAGCTCCTCGCCGTCATACGGCTCGAACTCGATCTTAACGTGACCGTACTGTCCGTGACCGCCTGACTGCTTTTTATATTTGCTCTCTATCGTGACTTTCTTTCTGATCGCCTCGCGGTATGCTACTTTGGGCGCGGTAAGCTCGATGTCGACGCCGAACTTTGCCTTCAGTTTAGCAGCCGCGACGTCAAGGTGCTGTTCACCCAAGCCGCCTAAAATACGCTCGTGCGTTTCGTGGTTGTGGATATAAGCAAGTGTCTTGTCTTCTTCAAGCAAGCGCTTGATTGCTGTGGACAGCTTGCCCTCATCTCCGCCGCCCATCAGCTTAACGGCGCGGAAGTAGTTCGCCTTCGGGAACTCAATAGGCTCGAGAGCCGCCGTA
>DILZ01000035.1:37315-40752 GCA_002425305.1 Ruminococcaceae bacterium UBA5579 | reverse complement strand
CCGAGGAGCTTAAAGCATACCACGATAAGCTGCTTGCGTCCGAGCGGTTTGACGTGCAGAAGTGGTTTGCGGAACGTCTCGCCTATTGGAAAAACGATATGGGAGACAATTGGAATGAAACGGTCGGCGAGATAGCGTGCCAAAAAGGCGACGTCTCAAAAGTCTTTTCGGGATTTCTTGATTTCGGAAAGCCCCGCAGGAGCGAGGAGTGTATACTGGCGAAAATACCTACGAACGAGCCGTGGGAGGTTTTCGCATGGCTGCCGTTCGGCGGCTGGAACGAGTATCCTATGCCGGAGGAAATGCTTTGGATAGCGAAGTACTGGTACGAGCGATACGGCGCTATTCCCGCAGTTATGTCGCACGATGTTGTCGAGTTCTCCGCGCCGCCCATCAAGGACAAGGACACGGCTGTGGGTCTGGCTTTGGAGCAGTTCGCGACTTGCTCCGATATAGTGTTACAAGGCGTGGAAACGATAGGCAGACTTGCCGCCGGGCTTATGCAGTCATCGGTGTGGTACTTTTGGTGGGATTGATGACAGCTGATAGCTGACAATTTACAATTGATGTTTTTTTGGAGGACTTATGGTTATAAGGGAAATAAACACGGACGACTACGACAGTCTTATGGAGTTGTATCTTCATTTGCACGAAACGGATACTCCCGATTACGGGACAGCAGAAAAAACGTGGAAATTTATTCTCGCAAATGAAAATTATCATATCATTGTTGCGGAGGAGAACGGAAAAATAGTTTCTTCTTGTACATTAGTAATCATACCGAACCTAACGCGCGGGGTTCGTCCGTACGCGCGTGTTGAAAATGTTGTTACTCACTCCGACTATCGCGGAAAAGGTCTTGCGACAGCCTGCCTTGACCGCGCAAGGGAGATCGCCGCTGCGGCGGGGTGCTACAATATCGCGCTGCTGACGGGAGCTAAAGACGAAAAAACGCTCAAATTCTATGAGAACGCGGGTTACAATCGCGGAGAGAAAACGGGATTTATCATTTGGCTTTGAAAATAACACACAAAGAGGGGCAAGCGTGGCTTGCNNACTACTAACAACTATTCTCTAAAAACTATCTCACATCTGCTTGCGAACCTTGATATGAACCTCGCGGAGCTGCTGTTCGGTGACTTCGGTAGGTGCTCCGAGAAGCAGATCCTGCGCGTTGGAGTTGAGCGGGAACGCGATAACCTCGCGTATGCTCTCCTCGCCCGTGAGAAGCATTATCATTCTGTCAACGCCTGGAGCCATACCGGCGTGAGGCGGTGCGCCAAACTTGAACGCGTTATACAACGCACCGAATTTACTTGCTACGTCCTCCTCTGTGTAACCCGCGATCTCAAACGCCTTTATCATAATATCGAGGTCGTGATTACGCACCGCACCCGAAGAAAGCTCAACGCCGTTGCATACGATATCGTACTGATATGCGAGAATATCAAGCGGGTTCTTATTCATAAGCGCGTCAAGACCGCCCTGCGGCATTGAGAACGGGTTATGCGTAAAGATTATCTTCCCCGTTTCCTCATCAAGCTCGTACATCGGAAAATCTACAATAAAGCACAGTTCAAAGCGGCTTTCGTCAATCAGCTCCATACGCTTCGCGACTTCAGTGCGTATCTGACCCGCGAATTTTGGAGCGTTTTTCTTGCTGTCTGCGATAAAGTAGAGCACGTCACCCACCTCAAGCTCACAGCGGGTTGCAAGCTCGTCGCGCTGCTCATCGTTAAGGAACTTGTCGATAGGACCGTTATATTTAAACTTGCGTCCGTCCTCGCCTTCTTCGACTTTAAAGTAACCTAAGCCCTTCATTCCGACTTCGTTGACCGCGAAATCCTCCATATTCTTGAAGAAGCTCTTGCTCTGCGACGCCATTTTCGGAACGCGTATTCCGCGAACCGTTTTGTTTGCAAACGGCTTGAAATCGCTGTCTATAAACAAATCAGACAATTCCTTGATAACAAGAGGATTGCGAAGATCGGGCTTATCGGTACCGTACGTCAGCATTGCCTCCTCAAACGGTATTCTGCGGAACGGCGCGGAGCTTACCGTTTTATCGGAAAATTTCGCGAATGTTTCCGAAAGTACTTCCTCCGCTACTGCGAACACGTCTTCTTGCGTCGCAAACGACATCTCAAAATCAAGCTGATAAAACTCTCCGGGAGAACGGTCAGCGCGCGCGTCCTCATCGCGGAAGCACGGTGCTATCTGGAAATACTTGTCAAAACCGGACACCATATATATCTGCTTGAATATCTGCGGTGCCTGCGGAAGCGCATAGAACTTGCCGTGATGCTTGCGGCTGGGGATAAGATAGTCGCGTGCGCCCTCGGGTGATGAAGTGGAGAGAATAGGCGTCTGAAGCTCCAAGAAGCCCATTTCGCTCATTTTATTTCTCAAAAATGATATGACACGGGAGCGGAATACGATATTGTTATGAACCTTTGGATTACGCAGATCAAGATAACGGTATTTAAGCCGAAGGTCCTCCTTGGTTTTCTTTGATTCATCTATCTCAAACGGAAGTGTTTCGGAAACCTTGCCGAGAATACGCACTTCCTCCGCTTCGATCTCCACTGTACCTGTTTCGATCTTGTCGTTATAGGTGTTCTCATCGCGCTTTAAAACCGTTCCTGTAATTGAAACAGCGCACTCCTTATGGATTCCCTCAAGAAGGCTCTCATTATGGAACACTATCTGAACCTCACCGTATTGGTCGCGAAGGTCTACAAACATTATTCCGCCGTGGTCGCGTATATTCGCTACCCAGCCAGCCGCGCGAACCTTATTCCCAATGTCCTTTTCGCCTACCGCGTTACAGTATTGCGTGCGGTACTCATTTTCTCTGAACAATTTATTCAACTCCTTACGGTTTGCTTTATTTTACATTTTTACTAATATCTTATTATACCACTAATTCACAGAAAAGTCAAGATTAAACTAAAAAATATTGTTTTTTTTAGATTTCTGAAAAAATATCTATCCAAATAAATAAAACACCTTGACAATACGGAATAATTATACTATAATAGTATTATCTGTATTGTATTATGATTTTTTTGGAGTGAAAGATGGAAAATAACAAGGAAAAAAAACGAGGTTTAAGAGGCAACAGGTTAAACTTGCTGATTTGCGCTATTTCTTTTATCGCGCTGCTTGTCTATGTTTTCTTTATCGACAAGCCCGAAAATATAATCAACGCGTTTAGGAATATCAATTTCCTGTATCTTGGATTATGTATAATGACAATGGCGGCATATTNNGGTTCTGTGAAGCATTGTCTATACACGCAATCCTAAAGCCCCTTTGCCCTACCGCGAAATTTCGAAACACCTGGTACGACACGATAATCGGACAATATTTTAACTGTATAACGCCTTCTGCGTCCGGCGGTCAGCCGATGCAGGCATATTATTTTGTAAAGTTCG
>DILZ01000035.1:10014-37246 GCA_002425305.1 Ruminococcaceae bacterium UBA5579 | reverse complement strand
TGTTTTCGGCTTTAAAACCGAAGGCAAACTGCTTATTGAAGGCGGACTTATGCCGCTTGTTTTTATTGGTTTTACGATAAACACACTCGTCATTGTATTTCTTTTGAGTATCGCTCTTTGGAAAAAGGGAACTGCTAAAGTAATAAACGGTATTATTACCCTTCTTGCCAAAATGCATATAATCAAAAAGCCATTACGCTGGCGTGTGTATTATACCCGCGAGATGAACAAGTTCCATAACAACTTTAAATTCATCAAGAAAAACGCAATAGTAATAGTAAAGGCGTTTTTTATAACGTCGCTTCAGCTTTTGCTTTACCTCAGCATTTCGTTTTTGCTCTATCGCGGTTTTTTCCCGGACGGGGATATGTCATGGAGAAAAATAATCACATATCAGGCATATGTTCAGATGTTTTCAACATTTATGCCGCTGCCCGGCGCANNGCAATGGGTGCGGCAGAGCTCGGATATGTGGGCTTTTTCAATAAAATATTCGGTTCATATACAAGTGCCGCTACGATGCTTTGGAGGATATTCACCTTCTACTTGCCGATAATCGTCGGGATATGTCACTTGCTTACACTTAAACGTGAGGGAATAACAGCACCCGACACGGACGAGCTTAAAAATTTTAGTAGCAGAGCAGCCGACAGAAAAGACAAGCAGGATCGCTGACGTTAAATTAATAATGTGGTCGCTCGAAAAGAAATCAAATTAAGGAAGAATATTAAATGGCTGATTTAAAACACGAAATAGAAAGACGAAGAACATTCGCTATAATTTCTCACCCGGACGCGGGCAAAACAACACTGACGGAGAAGTTCCTGCTATACGGGGGAGCTATCGCTATGGCAGGTGCTGTCAAAGGCAAGAAAAACGCGCGTCACGCGACCTCCGATTGGATGGAGATCGAAAAGCAGCGCGGTATCTCCGTAACATCATCGGTTATGCAGTTCAACTATGAGGGATACTGTATAAACATTCTTGACACACCGGGACATCAAGACTTCTCGGAGGACACTTATCGTACGCTTATGGCGGCTGATTCCGCGGTTATGGTAATTGACGCGGCTAAAGGTGTCGAAAATCAGACGCGCAAGCTCTTTAAAGTATGCACTCTGCGCAATATTCCGATTTTCACGTTCATCAACAAAATGGACAGAGAGGCGCGAAATCCGTTCGAGCTGCTGGATGAGATAGAAAGCGAGTTGGGTATAAAAACCTATCCCGTCAATTGGCCTATCGGCTCGGGAAAGGAGTTTAAGGGAGTTTACGACCGCGAGCACCGCCATATTGTATCTTTTGAAGCAAACGGCGGCACAAAGGAAGTAGCAAAAACGGAAGTCGATCTGAACGACAGCGGTCTTGCCGATTTGATCGGACAAACAAACTACAACACGCTGCGCGACGATGTGGAGCTTCTTGACGGCGCGTCCGAGGAATTCGACGCGGAGCTTGTTAATTCGGGGAAGCTGTCGCCTGTGTTCTTCGGCTCTGCACTTACAAATTTCGGAGTAGAACCGTTCCTTGAGAACTTTCTGAAAATGACCACTTCCCCGCTGCCCCGTAACACGTCGGACGGTATCGTCGATCCGTTTGACGAGAGCTTCTCGGCGTTTGTTTTCAAGATACAGGCTAATATGAATAAAGCGCACCGCGACAGAATAGCGTTTATGCGTATCGTCAGCGGCAAATTCGATAAGGATATGGAAGTTTTGCACGTTCAAAACAACCGCACTATGCGGCTTTCGCAGCCTCAGCAGATAATGGCAAACGACCGCGAGGTCATCAGCGAGGCATACGCAGGCGATATTATGGGCGTTTTCGACCCCGGAGTGTTCTCGATAGGCGACACACTGTGCGCGCCGAAAAAAAAGGTAACGTTTGAAGGCATACCGACATTCGCGCCGGAGCATTTCTCGCGTGTTCGTCCGAAGGATACGCTTAAACGCAAGCAGTTCATCAAGGGAACAACTCAAATAGCGCAAGAGGGTGCGATACAGATATTCTCCGAGCCGCAGACAGGATTTGAGGAGGTAATAGTCGGCGTTGTCGGCGTATTGCAGTTTGAAGTTCTTGAATACCGACTTAAAAACGAGTACAACGTTGATATTATCCGCGAGGACTTGTCTTATGAATTTATTCGCTGGATAACCAGCGAGAAGCACCTTGCAGGTGGATTGGACGAACTGCAAAAGCTGACAATCACGTCCGATACGAAACTTATTCAAGACGTTAAGGAGAACTATCTGCTGATTTTCACAAGCGAGTGGAACATCAAGTGGGCTTTGGACAAGAACGAAGGTTTGGAGCTTGCGGAATTTAACAGAGATTGACGTCAATTGATAGTACACGGTTTAAGTTTGTTGCTTACACCGGACTGGAATTTATGAAAGTCTGCCAAACTCGCTGAAAAACAACGGATAACGACCCGAAACAAAATAAAATTGCCGGATTCGACTACCGAATTCGGCATATTTTATGCTCTTTTTGAATTATAATAAGTATGTACAAGCGGAGGTGGTCGGGTTGGTGGTATATGTTGACGTTCTGATAGTTCTTAATTTGTACATAAACTATTTCCTTATACGAGCGACCGTAATGATAATGCGCCGTGTATGCTCACGAAAAAAATGCGTTTTATCCGCTTTTATCGGAGCATTGGGCGCTTTGGTGATATTGCTGCCGGAGCTTCCGTTTTTTTTGGTGGTTCTTATAAAGATCGCTTTGGGCGCACTTGTCGTTTTTATAACGTTCGGTAAGCAAAAACCAACCGATTTCGCAATATGTGTACTGTTTTTCCTTGTCGTGAGCTTTACCTTCGCGGGAATTATGCTTGCTCTTTGGACTTTTGCCGCTCCGCTTAATATGGTTTGGTCTAACGGTACGGCTTATTTCAACATTCCGATATCGGCTATCGCGGCGTTTACCGCTGCAGCTTACTGCGCGGTGCGGCTTATTAGATTTTTTGCAGACAAAAGACTGCATTGCAACAAAATATGTACGGTAACGATTTCTGCGGACAAATGTAAGATCACGATTCGCGGTCTTTGCGATACGGGAAACGAGCTATGTGATCTTTTCAGCGGAAAGCCCGTTGTGGTATGTAATTTGGACAAGATCGCACCGCTTGTGCCATGTGAAATTCTTGATTATTTTGACGGCAAGTTTACCGAAGCATTAAGAGTAATTCCCTGTCAAACTATTAGTTCGGAAGCTCTTATGCCAATTTTCAAAGCGGATATTATGATAGACGGGAAAACGGCGGACGGCTTTGTGGGGGTTACAAAAAAAACGCTTGGCAGTGACGTTGATTGTGTGTTCAACCCAAAAATCATTTCAATATAAAACGGAGGAGCGATTATGTTTAAGAAAATTCTGATAAAAGTAAGACTATGGCTGTATAAAAAAGCCTCTCGAAAATGCAATAATTACGTTCATTACATAAACGGTTCCGAGCAGCTGCCCGCTCCGCTCACCAAAGAGGAGGAAGAAGCCACGTTCAGGCTGATGGCGACGGATTACGACACAGCGCGGGAAAAGCTGATAGTTCACAATCTTCGGCTTGTTGTCTACATTGCGAAAAAATTTGAAAACACGGGGATATGGCTGGAAGACCTGGTATCTATCGGAACATTGGGACTTATTAAAGCGGTAAATACTTTTTCTGTTGATAAAAAGATAAAGCTCGCGACATATGCTTCACGCTGCATTGAAAACGAAATACTGATGTACCTGCGTAAATATTCGCAATACCGCTACGACATCTCAATTGACGAGCCGCTGAACGTTGACTGGGACGGAAACGAGCTGCTGCTCTCGGACGTTCTTGGAACGGAAAACGACTATGTCAATGCACACCTTGACGAGGAGGTTGAAAAACAACTGCTCCACGAAGCGATAGACCATCTTCAGCCGCGTGAAAAGCAGATTATGGAAATGCGGTTCGGATTAAACGGCAAGAAAGAAAAAACTCAAAAGGAAGTAGCCGATGAGATCGGTATCTCACAAAGCTACATTTCGCGTCTTGAAAAAAGGATAATAAAGCAGCTTCGTGAGGAACTTGAAAAGGTTACCAATTAAATATGGTTCTTGATTTTATTGAGTGCGCCCTTTTCCAACCGCGATACCTGCGCCTGGCTTATACCTATCTCCTTTGCGACCTCGACCTGCGTCTTTCCGCGAAAGAAACGGAGATCCAGTATTCGCTTTTCCCGTTTTCCCAGTCCCGCTATCGCTTCTTTCAGTGATATCTCGTTTAGCCAATTCATATCATCGTTGTGATCCCCCAGCTGATCAAGCACAAATATGGTATCGCCCGATTCGGAAAAAACCGGTTCATAAAGCGAAATCGGATCGCTTATCGCTTCAAGTGCCACAACGACCTCACGACGAGGAACGTCAAGATCCTTCGCAATATCCTCAACTTTGGGTTCGCAGCCGTTTTCAGCGGTCAGACGCTCCCGCGACTGCATTGCTCTGTACGCCAGATCGCGCATTGAACGGCTAACGCGCACCGGAGCGTTGTCGCGCAGATAACGCCGCAGCTCGCCCATAATCATTGGCACGGCATACGTTGAAAACCGAACGTTCTGCGAAATATCGAAGTTGTCTATCGCCTTGATAAGCCCGATACACCCAACCTGAAACAGATCGTCGGCGCGTTCTCCCCTGCCCATAAAGCGCTGGATAACGCTCAATACAAGCCGCAGATTACCGCGGATAAGCTCATCGCGCGCGTCCATATCTCCGTCCTTGATACGTTTCAATAGCTCCGTTTTCTCCGTTTCCTTCAGCACCTTCAAATTTGACGTATTTACGCCCGCGATCTCAACTTTATTGTAAAACATATCCCGACCTCCGACTTGTTTTTGTACAAGTAGTATTGTCGGAAATCGGGGTTGATATTCTACAAAAAATGGGATTGGAAAAATTTCTATTTTCTTTTGACGAGAAAAATCTTGTAGTTTGTCGGCAAAAACTAACCGCCCCGAAGGGCGGCTTATGTATGATCGCAGAAAGTATCGGTTTTGCGTTGGATCAATCTTTAATAAAGAATTCGAGAAAACATTGAGCATAAGATACCTTATCGGTGTTGGAATCTATAGTAAAATTGTAATAATAAAGCGGTTTTGCTCCGAAGAGGTTTTGCTCGCCCACAATATAACACCTTATTCCATCGTTGCCTTGCTTCCAATAAGTATTATAATTTTCTTCTTTGGAAAATTCAGGAAGCAAGTTTCCTGTTTGCTCAAATTTGCTGTTTTTAGTCAATCCCTTGGCTTCAAGTGCCCCGCACAGTTTTTTTAGCGTGTAGCTTTTGTTTTCAGAATCGTATTTATCCTTAAAGTCACTAGTGTTAAGACCTAATGGATACCATTCGGGTGTAATATATTTATAATCGCTGTATTCTGATTCTATCTCGATAACAATTGCTTTATCAAGGGTTATTTTCTCATCGGGCGAGGTGGCGTTTACAACATAGGCTTTAACCGAATGACCGTAACTGTTGTTTTTTGGCGTGAGCGTCAGATAGTATAGACAACCTTTATAAACGCCGAGACCGGATTCCCTTTTTCCCCAGCGCATACCAAAATGATTGTATGCTCCTCCAATAAAGTTATCGTGATACTCTAGAAGATAATCCTTACATTCATCGTAAGAACCCGCATTTTTTATCAAATAGTCAATAGGACAAGAGTATGAGATGTCGTAGCTGTCCTTATACTTCTCAACAAAGTCGGCTGCGGTTATGTAACCGCCGCGCTGAAAAATATCGTTGTTATACTGCACCAAGCCCGAATTAAGTTTCGCATTTTTTATCTCGTCGGTCGGTTCAAGCTTCACCTCTTTGGGTTCCGATATTTCATCCGGTGTTGACGAGGACTGGTTATTTGAGTTTACATTGAAATTGCTTTCGATGCGGCTCTCGATATTGCTCTCGTTGAGTTTTGAGGGCTTCTCATTATTCGCGTTGTTCGCGCACCCAGTTAAAGAAACGCACATTACAGCAGTCAACACTGCCGCGCCTATAGCTTTAAAGTTCCTGTTCATCGTTATTTTCCTCCATAAAATAAAAAAGTGCGCAGCCGAAGCCACGCACCGAAAAATGCAAAGCTCCGATTGCTGCGACACAATTTCGTCCATCAAAACAACGTACACGAAAAGAGCATGCACTTTTACACATAGTAAAAGTGTATGTTGTCCCGATAGACTTATTCAATTGTGTCGCAGTTTAATTATAGCACACATTCTATATTTTGTCAATACTTTTTTTTGTTACAAACCCAATAAAGCAATTTAAATCAAAAAACCGAGATCGTATGACCTCGGTTTTCCATTATTTAGATAACGCTTTGATCTTCGCCTTTATTTCAGCCAAATCGATCGAAAACTCGCGGTTTTCGTCGTTTTTCACTATCAGCTTGCCGTCCTCGAACCGCACGAAATCAAACTCAAAGCACTCGTCGTTTTCGGGGTCGATTATCTTACGGACGCTTATCAGATGCGGATCGTAGTTCAGCGGATCGGAAAAATCGCCAACCATAACCTCGTACGGTCCAGCCCAGTAACAGCCGCCGTAAGCAATCATATTTGATTTGGGTTCGTAGTGGATATTGGTGATGATGAACGATTCTCCGCAATACGTGTCTATATCGTGCGGATACCCCTCGGGAATGTAGTGGTACACTTCCCCGCTTTCCAAATCAAGATAGCTTATCCCGTACAGATCTATCTGAAACGGCAGATATTTGTGTCCGTTGCTGTGATAAATCAATCCCTTGCACGGTCTTGCGTGGTTGTAAGTGCAGCAGTAAGAGAAAACGCGCTCGCCGTTTTTGGTAAGCTCGCACACGTCAAGCTCGCCTTTGCACACGTGATCGTCCCTGTCAGCGTACGATTTTACATTCAAGGAATATCCTTCGGGAAGTTCCGTGTCCTCCTCGTCACAGAAATATTCCGCGCTCTCGACATAAGCGATTTTTTCAAGGAATTTCTCCCAATCCGAATAGACGTTTTTGTAGGATTTGCCCTTGTACATTTCAAGGTGTCGATAGATCCACATACAAGAAAAATCAAGCGATATGCCGTTATCAAATGAAACAGAAACGTCATACAGATCGCTTTTGCTTATCACAAAGCGCGTGATCTTCGCGCCGATAATTCTGTCCTTTATAAACTCCCCGCGCTTTTGCGTGCAGTTCTTAAACGTGAAGATGAAGTATGGAATATCGCCGACAGCGAAATCGCCGCTAAACCAAACGTCGTTGGTGCTGTTATAAAAATCATTGATCACGCTGCCCGAAAAATCGAGCTTATTAAAAAAGTCAATATCAAAGCCCATACTTACTCCGCCTCTGTCAGCTCATCACCCGCCGAAACCTCGTCGCCGAATATCTTTGACGGCACAAGCCAGTCATCGGTAAGGCGGCAGATAAGGCGCGCGTCGATATACGCCTGCGGCAGAGTGAGTATCGTCTGCCCCTGATAACTCCCCGAACGAGTAAGCTCCACGACGAGAGCCACGTCGGGCTTTGATTCATCGACAAGAGCCAGCGGCAGCATAAGCGACATGGTGTCACGTTTGGGGAAGTAGGACGGGATAGCCGTTTTGTAGTTCCAGCGAACGCGCTTCTGTGCAAGCTCGATAGCATCCTTCAAGCGGTTCTGAATCCTGACGAACAAGCGGTCGTTGTCGCATATGATACGCTTCAATCGCTCGTAGAGGTCGCCGCGGATAACGCGGTCATAGCTTGCGCGTATCCTCTCGGTTATATCACGAGCTTCGGTATTGTCGAAAAACTGATCGTGCAGAAATTGCAGCGGCAATCGTTTTATGTTGTCGATTATGATATGCTCAAAATCCGTATGCAGCTGATTGGCGTTGTTATAGAACAAGTCCTCATTGCGCTTGAAATACGAAGGAGGCTCCGGCAAAGGATTGAAGCAGTTTACAAGCTGCTTTCCGAGACCACCCGATGCAGCGGTGCAAAAACCGCTGTATCTCCACTCCGTCCCTATGCCGGGATCGTTGGGAACAAAGCACGCATAAATATCGTCGTAATGATTGTCCGCAAGCCCCGTATTAAACGCCGCAAAACTTCTGTCAGAGGAAATGCACACCTTATTCTCGCGCATAAGTCTGCTGAAGGTGTATTTGATGTATTGCATCAGAATATGATAGCTTTTCGTTGATGAGCTTTTAAAATCCCAATCCTCATCGACAGCTTTTGCCGCAAGATCGGCCAGAAACGTTGACCAATTACCCAAAAAGGCAAAGTTTTCCAGCTGCTTTCCGGGATTAATGCATAATGCTTTTTCGCGGACTATCGTATCAACAAAATACAAAAACCACTCTTTACCATCATAGGCATTCGGTTTAATGGTTATTTCAACCCTTGATCCATCGGATTTTACATAACGGCTCAGAAAGATGATCTTTGAATCCATTATGCGGACTGTCCCCTCCGCGCGGGCTTTGTCAAAGTCAGAGCAAAGGTCTTTTGTTATGCTTTCGCTGTTTGCCTCAATACCGTTGTCCTTCAGAAATTGTTCGAGGATGCTCATAGGCTTGACCGGAAGACTGCAAAAATCCGTAAGCGAACCTTTTGGAAGTTGGTTAGGTACAAAACTCTCATTATTCCTTGAATTATTCTCCTCCGCACGGGCATTAAAACCGGGCACACGTTTTATCGTAACCATAGTCTGCTGGACTCCGCCTAAAACCACATCATCCAACTTCAGAAAATCCAATGCGGCAAGAAGTTCCTTCATCTTATAAAAACCGTGTTTTTTTCTGTCTATGCCACGCAGAACCTTACTTATTTGTGCCATATGAATAGGTTGGTCGCACGAGAAATTATCGGTAAGCAGCATATAGATACGGTTTTTTTCCTCGATCGGTATATCCGTAAAATGATTATTTCTTTCCTGTTGCTCTATTGGCTCTGTGCGAAAAATCTGTGTTTTCTCAAATGAAAAATACAGACTTTTTCCGTGTGTGCTTAGGTTCTTTGTAATAACACCGTTCACCAAAAATCCATCGGGACAATAGCCGATCGGAAAAATGTATTTATCTCCAATAAATTCCAGCGCGTTTGTTTGCTTTGCCTCATCGAACTTCCTGTAAATATCCTGCTTCATCATTGTAACCGTGCTTCCGTTATCAAGTATTTTCGTAAGCGCGTACAACGATTGCTGTGTCATTTCGATGATATCATCATTTAATATGATGTTGTGAGTACCAAAAAAGCTGTCGGCGGGATGAGCCTCACTTTCATTGGAAACGACCCTTTTTTCCTCTCCTGTCCGCCATCTTTTCGCTTCAATGAAATCGTTGTTATTATCGCTTTGAAAAGCAAACATTTCGGGAAAGTCCTCTGCAAATTTGCGGAAGCTGTTATATCCTAATTTTTCGAGCGATAAATCGTTGGTATATAACCATTCGCAAATTCTTGATACTTTGTATAATCCCGGATCGGGAAACTGCTTTAAAATACAATTATAAAGAACTATTTTATTTTCTAATGTTAACATTTTTAACCTTTCATAATTCATCCGCTAAAAAACAATTAAAAACCGCTTTTCATATATATGAGGTGATAGATCAAATATGCGGTTCAGCTTACGCTTTCGCTGCTTGTGTTAGAAGTTGGCTCCACATAATCCTCAAGATCCTCTATGTAATCAAAGTCATCGACATATACATAATTTACCATTTCCTCAATACGCTTCTCATCGAAGTCCTGCTCAAATTTTCCTTCAATATCAAGCGAATATGCCCTGAGCTTGCTTCGATTTACAAAGTGCAGCTCGGAAACGCTTATTCCCATAGAATGATAGCAATCGATGACCTTTTTGCAGTCGGCAGCAAAATCCTTCGGAGAATTATAAATACCTCCAAATTCGATTTTAATATTGACCAGGTCACTTGTGGAAAGAGCAGTTGCGCCCTTTATCTTTCCGTCACTGTCGGAATTTAAATTAACAGTGACGTTAAGCTTTGTAATATCGGCAATTTTTTTCAGTTCCGTATAGCTTTTGTCATATATCTCGCCGGCTACTGTTCGATTGTTGAATTGTACGGTTTCCTCCTTGTGATCTCCATCAAGCTTTGCGCACAGAATACAACAACCCGCCACAAGAATTACAGAAATAATAAGACTTGGAACACTGATGCGGGAATGTCCGTGTGTTACCGCTTGAGAAATAAGTATCTCCACACCAATAATGATTCCACATATCGGTGACAGTCTTATAGGAACATTAAAATTGGGCGTTTGAGAATGTAGTGTTATTATCATCACGATCCCCATAAACATCAAAATCAAGCCCAATGAAACAAATCCGACGCCTCTTCTGGCAACACCGGCCGCCGCGCGTTCGGATCTGGTACGCGGTCGTTTTTGCTGCTCGTTTGCGATCTGTTGGCTCCGCTTTTCCAGCACCTCGTCAAGTGCTGCCAAAAGCCTTTGATCCTGTTCCTGCTGTTCGGCTATCTGCTTTTCAAGCTCATCAACCGTTTCATTCGTATCGACAAGCTGCTCTGTTGTTTCGGCAGGCTGCTCCTCCAAGGGGACTTCCTCTGTTTCCGGCTGGACAGCCTCACGAACCGCGATTCCCCCCTGGAATTGTTCTTCGTCAATTTCAGCTGTTATTTGTTCTTGTTCTAAAGTATTCTCATCATCCATTGTTTTACCTCCTTTCAAATTGTTTCCCACAAATAGATTATACCAAAAAACCAATGGCTTGTCAATAAAGAAAACTTGGGTTTATAAATAAATAAGGCGAGCTATTGTCGATTTACAAAAATTGCCCTCGGCAAGCCAAGGGCAATCCTTTGTAAAATTCCTTTGTAATTAAAGCTCTGCAAAGTACTTGATAGTTCTTACCATCTGAGAAGTGTAAGAGTTCTCGTTGTCGTACCAAGAAACTACCTGTACCTCATACAGATCATCGGAGATCTGAGATACCATAGTCTGAGTAGCATCAAACAAAGAACCATATCTCATACCGATAACATCGGAAGAAACGATCTGATCAGTGTTGTAGCCGAAGCTCTCGGAAGCAGCCGCCTTCATTGCATCATTAATAGCTTCCTTGGTAACACCGGACTTCTTAACAACTGCCGTCAGGATAGTTGTAGAACCGGTGGTAACGGGAACGCGCTGTGCGGAACCAATGAGCTTGCCGTTAAGCTCGGGGATAACCAGACCGATAGCCTTAGCAGCACCCGTAGAGTTCGGAACGATGTTAGCAGCACCTGCTCTCGCACGTCTGAGGTCGCCCTTTCTGTGAGGACCGTCAAGGATCATCTGATCGCCGGTGTAAGCGTGGATAGTGCTCATAATACCGGACTGAATGGGCGCGTAATCGTTAAGAGCCTTAGCCATAGGAGCGAGGCAGTTTGTTGTGCAGGATGCAGCGGAAATGATCTGATCGTCCTTTGTAAGGGTCTTTTCATTTACGGAGTAAACGATAGTCTTGAGGTCGTTGCCCGCAGGAGCGGAGATAACTACCTTCTTTGCGCCTGCATTGATATGAGCCATAGACTTCTCTTTAGAGCAGTAGAAACCTGTACACTCAAGAACAACATCAACACCAAGATCGCCCCAAGGACAATCCTTCGCGTCCTTCTCAGCATAGATCTTAAGTGTCTTGCCGTCTACAGTAATAGTGTTAGCCTCATCATCAGCGGTAACCGTGTGGAGGTTCTCGCCGATAACGCCGCAGTAACCCTTCTGAGCGGTATCATACTTCAAAAGATTTGCCAACATAGAGGGCTTTGTAAGATCGTTGATAGCAACTACCTCATAGCCGTCCGCGCCGAACATCTGTCTGAACGCCAAGCGTCCGATTCTGCCGAAACCATTGATTGCAACTTTAACTGCCATTGGAATATTCCTCCTAAAATTATGAATTTTTTACGAATGGAAGTAAATTCCATATCGTATGATAATTCCTATCAAATAATATTATACTAAATTTTAACATTTATATCAAGAGCTTTCACATATTTTTCGGAATAATAAATGTAAATTTTGCCCACGGATTTTTATGCACTTTGCACAAAAACAACAAAGACAGCCCCGTTATATATGGAACAATATCATTTTCTTTACAACATTTAGTCGGACGAGCTGCATTCAACGTTTATTTTTTGAATAGCTTTACGAACCATAATTCGTTTTTTTCAAACACCTCAAATTCTTTTCCGTTAAGATATTCGAGAATATCCGCACTAGTTGAAAACACGAATCTCAACTTGTAAGAACACAGCGCCTGCGCTTTTGCACCGTACACCCTATTAAAAGCGTTTTCACCGTATTTTCCATCGCCCAAAAGAGCGTGTCCGATATGCGCGAAGTGAGCGCGTATCTGGTGTGTGCGTCCTGTCAGAAGGTCAACCTCGACAAGCGAAAGCTTGCCTTTGCTCTCCAAAACGCGGTACTTCGTTTTTATTGTAAGGAAATCCGGTTTCGGAGCGTCGGAGATAAGCACCCTGTTTTCCTCAGGGAGCTTTTTCAGATACGCCGTGAGCGTTGCCCCCCGAGGTTCCGGAGTGCCGCGAACCGCGCAAAGATACAGCTTTTGTATCTCCCTGTCGCGAACCTTTTGATTCAACACGCGGAGGCTTTCGGCGTTCTTTGCGGCGATGACTATTCCGCTCGTGTTGCGGTCTATACGGTTGACGAGTGCGGGCGTAAAGCTACTTTCGCGCTCGGGATCGTACTCGCCGTTTTGATAAAGATAACTTAGAACGCGGTTTATCAGTGTGTCTGCGGTTTTGTCGTTATCCTCGTGAACCACCAGCCCCACGGGCTTGTCGATAAGCAAAACGTTCTCATCCTCGTAAATAACGCTTATTTCCGCAGAAATATCACGGAAATCGCTTTCGCGCTTTATCGGCTCCTTCGCTAGCAGCTCCTCATTCAGATAAAACCGGAACACGTCGCCCTCTTTGAGAATAATGTTCGGTTCAACCCTCGCGCCATTAAGCTTTATTCGCTTTTTCCTCATCAGCTTGCATACAAGCGAGCTTTTCAGATTCGGATACGCTTTTGAGAGAAAGCGATCGGCGCGCTGACCCGCGTCATTTTTCTGTATCGTAAGTTCAGTCATTTTTCCTCCGATCACTCGATAACGATACCTAACTCCCCAAGCGACTCTAAACACTCCTCGTAACCGTTTAAAGATTCCTTTTGACGGTGTTTGAACAATCCGCGCCTTTTTGAGGGAGCGTCAGCGCGTTTTTGCTTGATAAAGGAAACCTCATCAAGCTTTACAGTCTTACGAGCCGTAAAACGCTCAAATATCAGATCGACGGCGGAAAGCTCCTCCTCCGATAAGTCATACTGCTCCTGCCAATAATCACGCAGCTCATCGTGACCGACGCTTATAATAAACAGATATTCACCACCATTTTTCTTGAACTCCTCGATATCCTCGTCAATAACGATCTCACCGCCCACGCTCCAGAATGCGATCGTCGCGGTAGGCTGTGTTGAGCCGTCCACTTCATCGTACAGATACTCCAACGCTTCTTTTTCCGCAAGTTTTTTTATGTTTTCGGGAGCGTTCGCGAACAGCTCTATCGCTTTAAACTGCGGATAGAGGTTTCTGCGTTTGCTCTTGTCATCGCGAGCTGCTCCCGCCATTATCCTCTCGGCGAGATCAAAGGATATCGTACCCCTTGTCGAGCCGTAAAGGAAGCTGTAACTCATACCGTCCCAAGACTGTTCCGCAGAAAAGAACGGTTCCTTTAAAACATATATCGCGTGCGCTATCGACGAATAAACGCAGTTTTCATAGAGATTATTGAAATCTATCACTTTTGTGCCTCCAAACGATTAAGATGCTTTATGTAAATTATGCAGAAAACCATTGATATTGCGCACGAAATTACCCAGCCCACCGGCCACGAAAGCCATATCCCGGTCGCGCCGAAATGCGGCTTAAGAACAAAAGCAAACACAACGCGGAGTATCAAGTCGCTAAACGTAGTCACCATAAACGCTCCGACGCACCGTCCGCCGCGAAGAACAGAATCTCCAACTATCTTAATAGCAACCGTCGCGTAAAACGGCGCGACTACCATCAGAAAATGCTTGCCCGCTTCGGCGGCTGCCTCGGTATTGCCGTGTGTTTTATCCATAAAAATGTAGATAAGCCCGTTTGAGAAAATAACGTAAACCAACGTGAAAAATACCGCTATTCCAACGCAAAATAGCGCTCCGAAGCGAAAGCCTCCGCGAACACGCTTGTACTCCCCTGCGCCGATGTTCTGTGCGGTAAAGCTCGACACCGAATTACCGACAGTGGCAAAGCTCATTATAGCAAACGTATTCAGCTTTATCGCGGAAGCGTATCCCGCAACGACATCTGTGCCGCAGGCGTTCACAAGGCTTTGTATGAATAACTGTCCGACGCTTACAAAGCTCTGCTGTAATATGCTGGGAATTGACATCGCGGCTATTTTTCCAAGAGCATTCCACTCAAAAAACTTGAACTTTTCACATTTTATTTTCGCAATTCTGCGAACCAATACAACAAACGCCAAAATCGAACATATACCCTGACAAATGAACGTCGCCCAGGCCGTTCCCGCAACGCCCATTTTGAACACTGCGACAAACAGCAGATCAAGCGCGATATTTCCAAGCGACGAGCCTATCAGAAAATACAGCGGTGTGTTTCCGTCGCCGAGAGCAGTGAAAATTCCCGTGCAGATGTTGTAGATAAACAGGAAAAGTAATCCGAAAATATATATGTTAAGATAAGTCTGTGAATCGGGGAAAATGCTCTCATCCGTGCCCAAAAGCCGCAAAAACAACCCGCTTGTGAAATAGCCCGCGACTGTCAAAACAGCTGCAAGAACTCCTGTGGATATCAGCGAGGTGTACACAGCGGTTTTCATCTGCTTGAAAGACTTTGCGCCAAACAGCGTTGAGATCACTACCGAGCATCCTACGTTCATACCTGTGCCGACAGCGAGAAAGATCATCGTTATCGGATAGCTTGCGCCGATAGCAGAAAGCGCGTCCTTGTTTATGCAGCGACCTGCTATAACACTGTCGGCTATGCTGTACATCTGCTGAAAGATAACGCTTATAAGAAGCGGCAGCGAGAACCTCAACAGTATAGGAGCTACCTTGCCTTTTGTCAGATCCTTGACCATAATATCACTCCGCAAAAAGCTCGGCAAACTGTGCCGCCGAGCCGAATTATTAAATAATTAATCCCATTCTATTTCATCGCTATGATCACGAACAAGGCTGTAAAGCTCCTCCTCGTTCTCGACAAGGTGAGTAATGATCTCGGCGAATTTTTTCACCTTTTTTTCGTTTTCGGGAGATAATTCGTAGTATGCCACATACATATTCGCTTCGGGATCGGAACCAAACCCGACCAAAAGCTCGGGTGCGTTCATTTTAAGATAATAATTGAACAAAGCTTCCCAATTATAGCCGTTCATATAAGCTTCTTCGCAAATCTCGTTCATTTTCTCGCCAATGGCAAAAGGCTTGCTATGATCAATATAAAAACAAACCTCTATACTGTTTTCTAAGTTGAAAACCTTAACATAATCAGCCATAATTACTTCCTCCATTAATTACTTCTTCTGCTTAGCCTCCGCCTTTAATCTTAAATCGCGTTCTAAGATCACCTTGCGTATGCGAATGTTCTTCGGAGTAACTTCAACCAACTCATCGTCCTGAATAAATTCAAGGCTCTCCTCAAGGCTCATCTGCTTATAAGGAATGAGCTTCAAAGCGTCATCAGAGCCGCTCGCGCGGGTATTGGTGAGGTGCTTTTTCTTGCAGACGTTTACCACGATATCGCCCGCCTTGGGAGAAACGCCGACTATCATTCCCTCATATACGGGAACACCCGCGTCGATAAACAACGTGCCGCGCTCCTGCGCGTTGAACAAGCCGTAAGTCACCGCCGTGCCCGTTTCCCACGCAACAAGAGAGCCTACGGTTCTTCTGGGAATATCGCCGAAATACGGCTTGTAGCCCTCGAAAATCGAGTTCATAACGCCCTCGCCCTTTGTATCAGTCATAAACTCGCTTCTGTAACCGAAAAGTCCGCGTGACGGGATAAGATACTCCAATCTCGTGCGCGAGCCTACCGGGTGCATTTCCTGAAGCTCGCCCTTGCGCTGACCCATTTTCTCCATAACCGCGCCGACCGCCGTTTCGGGAACATCTATAACAAGTCGCTCCACAGGCTCGCACTTCTTTCCGTCGATCTCTTTGTAAAGAACGCGCGGCGTACTTACGGAAAGCTCATAACCCTCACGGCGCATTGTTTCGATAAGTATCGACAGATGCATCTCACCGCGCCCCGCAACGTTCATCGCGTCGGTCGTTTCGCTGTCGGTAACACGCAGTGAAACGTCCTTTAAGGTTTCCTTCATCAAACGATCGCGTATCTGACGAGATGTGACAAACTTACCCTCTCTGCCCGCAAACGGTGAGGAGTTTACCGAGAACGTCATTTCAACAGTAGGCTCGGATATCTTTACGAACGGCAGCGGTTCGGGATTTGAAACGGCGCAGATAGTCTGCCCTATCGTAATACCCTCAATTCCCGAAAAACACACGATATCTCCAACCGTTGCTGTTTCACACGATGCTTTGTTTAATCCCTCATACTGATTAAGCGATACTATCTTCCCCTTGAAAGGCTCGTGAGTACCGTGAAAATCACACACAGTAACCTCTTGATTTTGTTTGATAACGCCGCGTTCAATGCGTCCGACGGCGATCCTGCCGACATAATCGTTATAATCGATCGATGAAACAAGCAGCTGGAGGTCGCCCTCATCATCGCCCTCCGGCGGATCAATATGCTCAAGTATCTTGTCGAACAGCGGTTTAAAATCCGTACCCATATTATCGGGGTCGTAGGACGAGCAGCCCAGACGCCCGGAGCAGAACACAACGGGACTGTCAAGCTGTTCCTCCGTCGCGTCCAGATCGAGCAGCAGTTCCAACACTTCGTCAACAACTTCGTGATTACGAGCGTCGGGGCGGTCGGTCTTGTTGACGACTACGATGATCTTGTGTCCAAGTTCAAGAGCCTTTTGCAGAACGAAACGCGTCTGCGGCATAGTTCCCTCAAAGCTGTCCACAAGCAGCAAAACGCCGTTTACCATTTTAAGTATACGCTCTACCTCGCCGGAAAAATCAGCGTGACCGGGAGTATCTACAATGTTGATTTTAACGCCGTTGTACATACAAGATGTGTTCTTTGCGAGTATCGTAATTCCTCGCTCGCGCTCAAGATCGTTGTTATCCATAACGCGGTCGTTAACTTCCTGATTTTCGCGGAACACACCGCCCTGCTTGAGCATTTCGTCAACCAAAGTCGTCTTACCGTGATCGACGTGAGCGATGATCGCTATGTTTCTTAGATCTTCTCTAACCAAATTATTTCACTTTCCTTTTTCCGCACATTAAATTATTATCGTTTTTTGCCAAAATTCATTATACACCTTTATAAAACGCACTTCAATAGTATTCCGAAAAAAACGTGTTTTTACTTACAATTCGCCAATTTGTCGACAGGATTTTTGTGCATTATCACAACGTTTTGCTCTATCCCGCCAACATAAGAGCCTCCGCCTTTTCGACCTCAACTCGCAAATTTTCTCCGTCGCTCACAATAACGATATTGCCGTTGTTAGCGGTGGAATATGTAGTTTTGCAGCCGACCTTCTCCAACCGTTCCAACACCTCAACACGAGGGTGACGATAGAAATTGTACTCCGAAACATTGAACACCGCTATTTCGGGCGTCACTTCATCCAAGAACTCCTCGCAGCTCGCGCCCGCGCTGCCGTGATGTCCGACCTTCAGCACGTCAACGTCGAGATCCGTGCCGTTTTCTACTAAGTCCAGCTCCGAAAACTTCTGCAAATCGCCCGTAAACAAAAACGAATTATCTTTGTGAACCAGCTTAGCGGTTATCGAAAAATCGTTTATATCCTTGTAATCATAGTATTGCGGCGAAAGAATATCCAGATAACAATCCTCACCTAAGAAGAACCGTTCCCCTGCCGAAGCGTACCGCGCGGGGATCTTTCGGTCGTCGATAACGTTAAGCAGACGCTCATAGGTTATACCATACGGTATCTTGTCCTCGGGCAGCTCGGGCATTATGAACAGCCCCACATCAAAATTGCTCAGTACCCGATACATTGCGCCGTAGTGGTCGGTGTGCGGGTGCGACGCTATCACAATATCAAGATGATCGACGCCGCTGTATTTCAAAAAACCAATAACTTCATTTTCGCAGTCAATATCGCCGCTGTCGATGAGGATATTGTATCTGTCCGTTCTGATAAGCTGACAGTCGCCCTGTCCTACATCAATAAAACTTACCGAGACTTCTCCGTCGTTTAGCTTCACATACGGCTTTGCTCCGCCGCCGAAAAGCCGAACGACATCTTGTGAGGATGGCACTCCGGCGATATGAAAAAACAAGTCGTTAAGCAGAAAAAACAGCCCGGATACGCAAATTATAAACATCACAATATCCTTCACAAGCATAACTAACTGCTTTCTTTTAAGCCTGCTTTTGCGTTTTGCTCGTTCTTCTATCGACATTTCACTCTCCGAGATTATCGTTTATATATTCAAAGTAATTTTTTCTGCGGATATCATCTCTATGAGCCGCAAACCACTCATATGATTCGGCAAGTCCGCGCTCAAGCGACTTTACATCGGGCATAAGGGACAACATCTCCGTAACGTCGAGCTTGTAGCCGTAATCGTAAAACGGGAAATATTCGCGTTGATTTATCCTGAATAAAACGTTTCTGATTTCGGGCGTTTTACTCAAAATTCCGTAACACATCCTTGCCCATTCGCGGACAGTCACCGTTTCGGGATTTCCCACGTTGAAAATACGCTGTTCGGGCTGCCTTTCGAGCAATATCGCAATAAAACGACACATATCCTCGATATCGAAGAATTGCAGCGGCATTGTTCCGCCATTGGGAACATAAAACGGCATACCGCGTTCGGCGCACTCGAAAACGAACGCCTCACGGTAGAGATTGTTCATCTTGCCGTAAAGATACGGCGGGCGGATTATGTACGCGTTCGGAACGCGCTCTTGCAGATACCTTTCGGCGGCGATCTTATTTGTACCGTAATCGCCCCAAAGGGAGTTGGCGCCCGTTTGCATATCCTCCTTGAACGGCTGCGGCAGCGTTTCGGGATAGACCGCGCTGGAGCTTATCATAACATAGCTCTTGAACTCTCCGAGAGCGTTCAGCAGATCGCGCACATCTGTTTCGTTATACGCCGTTACATCGATAACCGCGTCAAACTCATAACCTTTAAGGGTATCGCCCAAAGCGTGCCTGTCCGCGTTTATCAATGTTACTCCCGCCGATTGCGGACGAGAATTTCTGTTGAGAACATAAACCTCGTGTTCCTTTGCGAAATACTCCGCAGTAAATCTGCTTGCGAATACAGTTCCACCCGTTACAAGAATTTTCATTAGCACTCCTTAAAAAAATCAGTAATCGTGTTTTTTGCAGGTCACATCGGCTTTAGCTTCGGCAGTTTTAACGTACGAAAGTATTTCGGGAGTTTTAATAAGATCTCGTGTTTTCTCAAAGTTCAAGCCGATTTTTATTAGAAATTCATCGATCCTTTTTATAAACTCGTCAGCGGAGCTCGGATAATCGGGGCAAACGTCCTCCCAATCCTCTAGATCCGCCATATCGATAGGCATACCGTCAACGAGCATATCGGGGGCCATTTGTCCGAGAATGCCGCCCAGATCGTCCTCTGAATTTATGGAAAAGCAGTGATCCAAAACGTAAAAGCACGTCAAAAAGCTTTTCATAGAAGCTAGCTCAATAGCCTTTTTCAAATCAAGCGAACCGGTGTAAATGCTTTTCCCGCAGATAGTGCCGTACAAGCCCATATCCTTGCAAATTCTGATATCCTTGATAGTGTGAACTCCGCCGCTCGCGATTATTTTGCACTCGCCGTGAGTACCGTCATAGAGCGCTTTAAGCTGCTCGGCGTTTACTCCCGAAAGCGTGCCGTCTTTGGAAATATCGGTAAAAATGAAGTACTTCACACCATATGATATCATCTTGTTTGCGAGATCAATATAGTTCACATTCGATGTTTCAAGCCAGCCCTCGGTTGCCACTAACCCATTTTTCGCGTCAATGCCGACTACGATCTTCTCCGAGCCGAACCTCTCCACCGCGTCCTTTACAAGCTGCGGATTTTTCAGAGCGGCAGAGCCTAAAATAACGCGCGATATCCCCATTTTGAGATACTCGTCTATCGTTTCGATATTGCGGATACCTCCGCCGACCTCTACCTTTAAATTTGTCTTTTCGGCAACGTCCGTGTATATCTTCGTGTTGACCGGTCTTCCCTCTTTAGCGCCGTCCAGATCAACCATATGTATCCACTCCGCGCCCGCCGCTTCAAACGATTTAGCCGTATCAAGAAAATTGTCGGCTACCTTTTCGGCGGTCGAATAATCGCCTCTGAACAAGCGGACGCAGGTGCCGTCTTTAATGTCTATCGCGGGTAGAATTACCATAAAATCACCTCATTACAGTATTATTGATGAATATACATTCTTGTCATATCCGGCTCGCCGTCGCCCTGAACCATACACAGGAACTCCCAGCCGTATCGCTCGTAAAACGATGTATGATCGGTAACGAGATAAAGAGTATCAATACCGCTTTTTTTCATATCCTCACAAACGAAATTTAACATTTCCCCCGCAATTCCGCGGCAACGGAACTCCTCCTCTACATATACCCCGCAAACATTCGGAGTTAGATCCTTGCGGTCGTGAAAGTCGTTTTCGATCACTCCCAATCCCGCGATGATCTTGTCCTCGTTTAGCACGACATACCACCGCGGAACAACGGTTTTTTCTACTAGGCTTTCGGAAATGCTCTCCTTATACGCTTCAAGCGGAACACCCCACTTCTCGTGAAACCATTCTGCCGCCTTATCGGCAATCTCAGCAGAAATCCGGATTATTTTGTATTTATTCATTTTAATTCACCTTTTCTATTGTTTAGGAACCAACTTCTTCTGTCTAATCGTATTTAACTCTTGTCGTGTTCCATAATGCTGTTATATCTCCGTAAGCTCCTCCGCAAAATACCGCCTGCTTTTGATCTTGCCGTTTATCTCTATTTTGTAATAATAGCGTTTTTTGTCGAAGTGCCAAAATATCCTTGCAATTCTCCCCTCGATCTCAGGGTGATTTAACGGAGATACCCGCGCGCCGTAAACAAATTCGGGCGGAGCGGATAACGGCTTTATGCTTTCCAAATCCAGACTGTAAACGCTTTCGGGCGAGAGTATCACCGCCTTGCCGCTTTGCTTGTCCTCATCATATTGAACAACGATCTGAAACAATTCGGGCGCGTTAAAATCAAGACAAAATCCCCACATAAAACACCCCTCCGCTTCAACGAACAATTGCCCGTGCTGACCCTCACACGGGCGAATAGTTTACTGCTCCAGATATTTCAGCACAAGTTCCTTGCACTTCGCGGGGTTTGCCTGTCCCTTAGACGCTTTCATACACTGACCCACAAGGAACCCAAGNNCGCCGCGATAGTCGTCCACGGACTTCTGATTTGCGGCGAGAACGTCGTTTACTATCTTTTCGATAGCGGAATCGTCCGAGATCTGCTTCAAGCCTTTTTCCTCGATGATCTTATCAATGTCGGTATTTCCGGCAATGATCTCCTCGAAAATTATTTTGCCCGAAGTGTTGGAGATCATTTTGGTTTCGATAAGCTCAACTATCTTGCAGAGCAAATTCGCGTCAAGCGGCGTTTCGGCGATATCCTTGCCCGTTTCGTTCATATATTTTGAAACGTCGCCTAAAATCCAATTGCTGAGATTTTTCGGCGAAACGCTGTCTTTCCCAAAATATCCGCAAATCTTTATGCACTCGTCAAACAGACGGCAGCGCGGAAGATTTTCCGCGATAAGCTCCGCGTCCGTCTGCGAAAGTCCAAGCTCTTTGACATAACGCTTTATCTTAGCATTGGGGAGCTCCGGTATCTCATTTTTAAGCTCCTCTACCCTCTCCGTGGGAACGTAAATAGTCGTAAGATCGGGTTCGGGGAAATAGCGGTAATCCTGNNCTCTTTTGTACGCAGCAGAATGTTCATACCCTTTTGGTCGTCCCAACGGCGCGTTTCCTGGTTTATCTCCTCGCCGCGTTCAAGGGCTTCTATCTGGCGATTAGCTTCGTAGTCGATAGCGCGCATTGCTCCCGAAAAGCTGTTTACGTTCTTCATCTCAACGCGCTTGCCAAACTCCGTTGAACCCTTTGGGCGCACGGAAACGTTGACGTCGCAGCGAATAGAGCCCTGCTCCATTTTACAGTCGGAGATGTCGATGTACTGCAAGATCGATTTCAGAGTATCAAGATATGCTTTGGCTTCCGCACTGGAGCGCATATCGGGTTCGGACACTATCTCGATAAGCGGAACTCCACAGCGGTTAAAGTCCACAAGCGAACCCTGGAAAGCGTCGTTGTGGAGCATTTTGCCCGCGTCCTCCTCAATATGGATACGCGTGATTCCAATGCGCTTTTCCTCACCGTTAAGCATAATGTCGACATAGCCGTGTTCGCACAACGGGATATCCGCCTGCGATATCTGATACGCCTTGGNNGTAGAAATAGTTCTTTCTGTCCTGCTTGCAGACGTTGTTTATGGAACAGTTTGTCGCGTGACCCATTTTCACCGCATACTCAACTACCTTTTCGTTCAAGGTCGGCAGAGTTCCCGGCATACCAGTGCATATCGGGCAGATCTGGGTGTTTACCTCCAGCCCGAACGCGTTTTTGCAGTTGCAGTATATCTTGGTCTTGGTGTTAAGCTCCGCGTGGACTTCAAGACCTACTATCGTTTCGTATTCCATAGTGTCTGTCCCCCCTTTTTTAAACATTCACCGGCTTTGCTTCGCCGACAGTCTGTTCAACCGCAAGAGCCACGTTAAGCAGCGTCTGCTCCGAAAATTTCCGTCCAATAAACTGCAAACCCACAGGCATATCGTTCACCTTGCCGCACGGAACGCTGATAGCGGGCAGACCTGCGATGTTCACCGTAACCGTACATATATCCGCCGCGTACATCTTCGTGGGATCGCCGATGTTCTCGCCGAGCTTGAACGCGGTCGCGGGAGTTGCGGGAGTTGCGATAACGTCACATTTCTCAAATGCCGCATTGAACTCCTTGACGATCTCAAGCGCGACTAACTTTGCTTTCTTATAGTACGCGTCGAAAAATCCACTCGACAGCACGAACGTTCCCAGCATAATTCTTCGCTTCACCTCATCGCCAAAGCCCTCGCTGCGCGTTTTCTCATACATATCGGTAAGGTCGGTGAAGTTCTCTGTGCGATAACCGTACTTTACTCCGTCAAAGCGAGCCAGATTGGAGCTTGCTTCGGCGGACGAAATGATGTAGTAAGCGTTCAAAGCGTATTTTGTACTCGGCAGGCTGATATTGATTATCTCCGCACCCTTCTTTTCAAGCTCCTTGACCGCGTTCATAACGGTTTCCTTGACGGAATTATCCACGCCCTCGCCGTAGTACTCCTCGGGGATACCGATCTTCAAGCCCTTGACATCGCTGTTCAGCAGCTTTGTGAAGTCGGGATACTCGCGGTCTTGCGAGGTCGCGTCCATACTGTCGTGACCGCAGATGACCGAGTAGAGCATTGCCGTATCGGTTACATTTCTGCCAAGCGGACCTATCTGATCGAGCGAGCTTGCGAACGCCACAAGACCGTAACGCGAAACAGAACCGTAAGTAGGCTTCAACCCCACAACGCCGCAGTAAGCCGCAGGCATTCTGATAGAGCCGCCGGTGTCCGAACCGAGCGAGATCACCGCCGAGANNTAGCCGCCCGAAGAACCGCCTGGAACGCAGTCGAGGTTATGCGGGTTATGTGTTTTCTTGAAGTAAGAATTCTCCGTGGACGAACCCATAGCGAACTCGTCCATATTCAGCTTGCCCGTGATGACCATATCCGCAGCGTGCACTTTCTTAATAACGAACGCATCAAACGGCGGAACGTAATTATACAGCATTTTGGACGCGCAAGTGGTCAAAATTCCCTTTGTGCTGATATTGTCCTTTATCCCTATGGGGATACCCGCCAACAGGTGGAGCGTTTCCTTGCCGCGCTTTTCGTCCACCTCGCGCGCCTTTTTCAGAGCCTCCTCGCCGCATATCGTGAGGTACGCTCCAACCTTTTCATCTGTCGCTGCCGCTCTGTCGAGCACGGATTTTGTAAGCTCCTCGCTGCTGCATTTCTTTTTTGAAAGCATTTTCGACAGCTCGTGAGCCGAATATTCGTAAAGTTCCATAAGTTTTGTTATCCCCCTTAATTAGTCAACGGTTTTAGGCACGACAACACACCCTGCCTGCATTTTGGGAGCGTTCGCAAGAAGCTCGCTGCGCGTAAGCTTGTCCGTGCCTTCAACGTCCTCGCGGAGCTTCATCGGGTGGTCGGGGTCAAGTCCTCTTGCGTCGCCCGAAACCTCGGGGAGCTGCTCCACCATTGAAACTATGCTCTCCATATCCTTCTCGAATTTCGCAAGCTTGTCGTCCTCTATCCGCAGACGGGCGAGCTTTGCTAAATGCTGTACATCAATGCTCATAATTTCCTCCTCTAACTTTATTCAAATCCAAAATAAATCGATGTAATTTTTTCGGGATCGGGACCGGCAAATTGAAATCCCAGCCAATAATCGTCCTCGGATTTTCCATCTTTGCAATACTTCCATATGTTAAGCGGCTCGTCCTTGTAAGTAGGCTGACCATAAACATTTAATACATCTTTCATAGTATCGCCGAGTTCTATGCCGCCTATCGAAAAATCGGTTTTGTCTGAACATATTAAACTTCGAACCATGAATTTGATCGGCTTTTTCAACTCGTCCTGCTCCGTTGAACTTTCATCAAACTTAACGCCTGCAACAGGCTCTCCCTTGTATCTCAACATAACGCTAAATGACAAGTCGTAATCCTTACCCAAGCTCTCAACTGTCACAGGTGCCGAAACCGCTTTGCTGTTCATAACAAGTGTATACTTGTCTGCCGCGACATCTTTTTTCCCACACCCGCAAAAAATACAAGCCAAAGCCGCCACCAAAACGGCGCATAAGACTTTTTTCATTCCGTCACTCTCCCATCATCTGCAAAAACTGCTCCTCGGTGAGAACGGTTATTCCCAGCTCGTTTGCCTTTGTGAGCTTGCTGCCCGCTTCCTCGCCCGCGACAACATAGCTTGTCTTTTTCGACACCGAACCGCTCACCTTGCCGCCGCGCTGCTCTATCATCGCTTTAGCCTCATCGCGCTTCAGCGTGGGGAGCGTTCCCGTGAGCACGAACGTCAAGCCGTTCAGCTTGTCCGAAACCTGCTGACTTGTGTACGTCATATTCAAGCCAAGCTCTTTTAAGCGTTCTATGAGCTTAACACGGTGCGGCTCTCGCATTGCGTTGTAGACCGACTGCGCAAGCACCTCGCCGAAGCCGTCAATCGCCGCGATATCCTCCGCGCTTGCCGCCATAATGCTTTCCACATCGCCGAACTTCTGACAAAGCAGCGTTGCCGCCTTTTGACCTATTCCTCGAATACCCAACGCAAAGATCAGCCTGTCGGGTTCGTTTTTCTTTGATTTCTCGATAGAAGCGAGCAGATTTTCGGCGGACTTTGTTCCGAAGCGTTCAAGAGCCGTCAGACTTTGCAGATCGAGAGTATACAGATCAGCGACCGTATGCACAAGTTCCGCGTTGACTAACTGTTCAACGACTGCTTCTCCGAGACCGTCTATGTTCATAGCTCCGCGGCTTGCGAAATGCTCCAGAGAGCGCAAAAGCTGCGCGGGGCAATCGGGGTTCTGACAGCGTATGACCGCCTCGTCCTCGTCGCGTACCGCCGCCGCTCCGCAAACAGGGCATTTGTCGGGAATAAAGTACGGCTCGGAATTATCCGCGTGACCTACCGACTTCACAACCTCGGGGATTATATCACCCGCCTTGCGCACGATTATCCTATCACCTACGCGAACATCGCGCTCCGTTATGAAATCCTGATTATGCAGAACGGCGCGTGCAACGCTTGTTCCCGCAAGCTGAACGGGANNGGATCGAATACCGCCACGGGAGTAAGCGCGCCCGTTCTCCCCACGTTTATCTCGATAGAGCGCAGCGTGGTCTCCTTTTCTTCGGGCGGATACTTGAACGCCACCGCCCACTTCGGCACTTTGGATGTCGCGCCTATCTCGTTTCGAAGCGCGAGGTCGTTCACTTTAACTACCGCGCCGTCAATATCGAACGGCAGCGATTGCCGCATTTGTCCTATCTCGTTTATGCGCTTGATGATCTCCTCTGTGGTGTGGCAAACTCGAATATCGGGGATAACGCGAAATCCCGCGTTCTTGATAAATTCCAGCGACTCGAAGTGCGTTTTGAACTCCTTACCCTCTATCCGCTGAATATTGAAGCAGAATATGTCGAGCTTTCTTGACGCTGTAATCTTGCTATCCTTTTGCCGCAGCGAACCTGCCGCCGCGTTTCGCGGATTTTTCGGGAGGGGTTCGCCGTTCTTTTCTTGCAACTCGCACAGCTCCCCGAAGCTCTTTTTGGGCATATAGACCTCTCCGCGAACCTCCAGCAATGGGAGCTTTTCGGGAATGTTCAAGGGAATGGAGCGTATTGTCTTGATGTTCGGGGTGATGTCCTCGCCGATGAATCCAACTCCGCGCGTCGAGCCTTGCGTAAGCACGCCATTCTCGTACACAAGCGACACCGAAAGACCGTCTATCTTCGGCTCTACGGTAAACTCATTCGCGCCCTCTTCCTTAACGCGCTCCACAAACGCCTTGACTTCCTCAACATCGAACACGTCCTGCAAGCTGCCCATTTGGACAGCGTGCGTTACCTTTTCAAACGTGGTCTGAGCCGTACCGCCAACTCTTTGCGACGGACTGTCGGCGGTCAGCAATTCGGGGAACTGCTGTTCAATACCGCGCAGCTCGCGCATAAGCGCGTCATACTCATCGTCCTCTAAAGTTGGCGCGTCGAGATCGTAATAATTTCTGTTTGCCTTTTCGATAACAGCTTTAAGCTGCGAAAGCCGTGTTTTTGCTTCGTTAATTTCCACTTCTAATCTCCTTATTTAAATTTAAA
>DILZ01000035.1:5655-9989 GCA_002425305.1 Ruminococcaceae bacterium UBA5579 | reverse complement strand
CAGTGCCGCGCATTCTCCGCTCGTTTCGCTCACTACGGCTGCACGGCATTGCTCGCTTTCTTGAATTTTATGCGCCGCCCTAACGTTGATTATAATCGTCAATCAATCACCGCGCCGTAGTCATTAAGCGTTCCCGCAAGGTCTCCCGATTCGGTCACAACGTGCGTGTACGCGTTGGGAACTCTGCCTACTATCACCGTTTCCGCCGCGACTATCGATGTCTTTACCGGAACACGCGTTTCAAATCCCGGGATAAGCGCGTCAACGTCAGCGCTTATCTCAATAATGATTCGATGAAGCGTCTGATTTATCCCGGCGTCCGTGAACTCGCTGATTATCGTTGTATTTGCATATCCAAGCGGCTGAATAGTCATACCCACGGTAAAACCCTTTCCGTGAAGCAATTGCAGCCCCAGGAGCGTTCCTATCGGTATCCTGATTTCCATCGCCGCCAAACGGTCTATCTCGCGCTCCACACGCTCCGCTACATTCGTCTTAAGCCTGTTTATATTAACGATATTGCTCTGCACGGACGTAACATCGCCCTCGCCGTTCATAGAAAGCGTCACCAACGACGAGTAATCCATACCGCTGTGTTCAAGTTCTCCTATCACCGCATCGTTTATTATGCGCAATACCGCCTGATGGCACTCGTAGGCGTTTATCTGCTCTATCATTGGACGGAAGCTCGCTTCCGCTATCAAAAACAGTCCCAAAAGCACCAACGCCAGCGCGATCAGCTTCAAACCCAGCTTATTCAGAAACCTTCTGCGTTTAGTCATAAGTTCACCCTCTCTACCCAATATATGTTTATTTGAGAATTCGGTGAATTATGGCTTTGTACGGAAATTTGTCCGTGTCAGTTTGTTATAAACGCCTCAAACGCTCTGAAAGCCGCCCATATATCCGCTTTTGCGGTGATCTCAAACGGAGCGTGCATACTCATAACGGGAACGCCGACGTCTATCGTATCGATATTGAGATTCGCGACATACATCGCGACAGTTCCGCCGCCGCCGTTATCTACCTTGCCAAGCTCGCCCGTTTGCCAAATTATGCCGTTTTTGTCAAACAGAGCGCGGATTTCGCCGACAAACTCCGCAGACGCGTCCGAAGTGCCGCTTTTCCCGCGTGAACCGGTGTATTTCGTAACGCATACGCCACCGTTAAGCACACTTACATTGTTCTTTTCAAAAACATCGGGGAAAGTCGGATCGTAAGCGGCGTTCACATCAGCGGACAAGCACTTGGAATTTGATAGTACATCTCTGCACCTTGCGCCAAAGGTGGCTGCCAGATCGGCGATAAAATACTTCATATACGCGGAATTAAGTCCCGTGTTGCCGTCCGAGCCTATCTCCTCTTTATCCGTGAGAACGCATACTGCCGTTCTGCGGACACTCTTTGCGCCCAAAACAGCCATAAATTCGGGGTACGCGCACACTCTGTCGTCCTGACCGTAACCGCCGACAAGGCTTCTGTCAAATCCGATATCCTTAACCTTGAAAGCGGGCACCGCCTCAAGCTCAGCCGAGAGGAAATCTGTTTCTGTAATGCCGTATTTCTTATTAAGGAGCATCATAATATTCAGTTTAACGGCCTCGCTCGCTTCGTCGTCCTTAAACGGACGCGAGCCTACTATGATGTTCAGCTCTTCGCCACGGACTATCTCTGTCGCGGGGCGTTTCATCTGCGTCGCCGCAAGGTGCGGAAGAAGATCGGAAACGCAGAACACGGGGTCGTTATCGTCCTCGCCGATGTTCACGTTTATCTTAGAGCCGTCCGCCTTAACGATCACGCCGTGCAGCGACAGCGGAACCGTAGGCCACTGGTACTTCTTGATGCCGCCGTAGTAATGCGTCTTGAAATAACCCACCTCGTCCTTTTCAAACAGCGGGTTCTGCTTCATATCAAGGCGCGGAGAGTCGATATGTGCCGCAACGATGTTCACGCCGTTCGCGATAGGCTCTTTGCCTACAACGGCAAGGATTATCGCTTTTTCACGGTTTACATAATAAACCCTGTCGCCCGCTTTGTATTTCTTGTTTTTGTCAAACGGAACAAAACCTGCCTTTTTCGCCTCCGTTTCCACGAACGCCGTTGCCTCACGCTCGGTTTTGCAGGTGTTCAGAAATTCCTTATAGCCCTCGCAGAACTTGTCGCATTTCTTCACCTCGGCGTCCGTCATACGCAGATACGCGTTTTTCTTCTGCATAAACAGCTTTTCCTTCAGTTCCTTTGCGGTAACTTCGCTTTTCTTAGACATAATGTTCTTCTCCCTTTATAATTTATTTCAGCTCAATCTCCATAAAGCTTGATGTATTTGTTCATAGCCTTTGTTATCTTATCGACATAATGCGCGGTGTCGGAGATCGGTATCTTGTCGAGGTGAACCCCGTCGGACGAATACTGCTTATCGGCGAGCCAATTGTTGACGTTCCCGCGCCCCGCGTGGTACGCCGCCGCGACGGTTTCAACATCGCCAAACTCCTCCATAAGATATCCCAAAAGCCGACAGCCATACTTGATATTTGTTTCCGCTGTGAACATATCGTAATATACCGCTTCCTCATCGTCCGATTTGAACTTGATCCAATCGAACGTATCCTCCATTATCTGCATAAGACCTCTTGCCCCGACATTTGATTCGGCGTAAGGATCAAAGCCGCTTTCCGTCTTGATCACCGCGTATACGAAATATTTGTTCAGATGATTTTCCGCCGCGTATTTCTCCACATAGCTCTGATATTTTATCGGATACGAGTTCTCAATAAACTTATTATACCCGAAATATCCCCCGATCGCCAGCAATATCAGCGCGATGATCACTATCGGAATAACTATCGGTGCTTTGCTTCTTTTTCGTCGTCTGTAATTTATCATATTCTGCCTTTCAGTTTGTTTACGATGTTTTCGGCGTTTTCAGTGAGCTTTGAATAACTGCCGTCATTCTCGATCATATAGTCGCAATGCGTCTTGAAAAAATCCGCGCCGCGCTGTATCGATAAGCGTTCCAACGCCATATTCTCCGTTATTCCGTCGCGCCGCATTATACGCTCTGCACATATATCGCGCTGTGCGACAACGCCTATGATCTTCTGACATATCATATCCAGTCCGCAATCGAACAGAGTGGGCGCATCCAATACGACATCTCCCGCCGCCGAACCAATCCTTCGTATTATTTCGTATATGATATACGGGAAAATGATCCCGTTGTACAACCTCAGCTTCGCGCTGTCATTGAAAATCAGCTTTGCCGTTGCCTCGCGGTTCAGACTGCCGTCCGCGTTTAAAACATCAACGGGAAAGCGGTCTTGTAGCTCTGCCAGAAAATCGCTTTGCGCCGCTGTACTGCGGGCTATCACATCACAGTCAACGATCTCAAAGCCTCCGCGTGCAAAATGCTCGCATACCGTGGATTTTCCCGCTCCGCTTATTCCGGTAAGACCTATTATCATAATATTCGGTAAATTTACCATTATTATACCTCGATAATTCGGAATGCCGCCGCTCTCAACAAACGATTGTAAACCGCCAGCCCCACGCCGTCCGTGCGCGGCATTTCCACGAGAACGGTCCTTGCGCCAAGCTCGTCCGCGTGCCGCAGCAGAGCAAACAACCGCTGCGCCTGCAATTCCGGCGTTT
Source organism: Ruminococcaceae bacterium UBA5579 (assembly GCA_002425305.1). GTDB lineage: Bacteria > Bacillota > Clostridia > Oscillospirales > Ruminococcaceae > CAG-115. The sequence goes on along the minus strand of DILZ01000035.1, from coordinate 6,341 downwards.
CACCGTAATTCAGAAAACAGCCACCCTCGACCACACCAGCGCCCAACGCTATCAGCTTATAATCATATCCGGAACGCTTAGTGCAATACTCCTTGAACGACTTGCCGTGCGCGTTTACGATAAACACATCCGCCTTTGGAGAATAGTGTGTGTACTTCATACCCGGCGAAAGCACACGCTCGTCCTTTGCGGGCTGTGCCGTTACCGCCTTGTCTACCTCGACTTCACCGAACTCCGAAAGCACCTCCACTGTTATCCCACCCGGACGCAGAATGTGTATCTTGTTTCCCTTAAAGCAGATCACCGTGCTCTCCACGCCGACCGAACACTCTCCGCCGTCAATGATAAGCGGTATCTTGCCGTTCATATCCTCAAAGACGTGAGCGGCTGTCGTGGGACTGGGTTTTCCGGAAAGATTTGCGGACGGCGCCGCAAGCGGAAAGCCGCATTTTTTTATGATATCCCGCGCCGCCTCACTCTCGGGCATACGCACAGCCACGGTATCAAGCCCGCCGCTNNGACCGCTCGTCACGTCCGGTATCTTATCGGATTTCGGGAATATCATCGTCAGCGGTCCTGCCCAAAAGCGTTCCGCAAGCTGCTTTGCGATATCCGGTATCTCACGCACAAGCGTCGGGAGCATTATTATACTCGCAATATGCACTATCAGCGGATTGTCCTGCGGT
>DILZ01000035.1:0-5638 GCA_002425305.1 Ruminococcaceae bacterium UBA5579 | reverse complement strand
CAAAGCGTTCGCCGCCAAGCCGTAAACCGTTTCGGTCGGTATCGCGACAAGCTCGCCGCGCCTTAGCAGCTCCGCCGCCTTTAAAACGCTCTCCGCGCCGTAGTTTTCTATCTCAGTTGTCATTTTGTCACTTCTCTTGTTTTACCAACTTCGCCGTCATATCCGCGACCCTCAATGCCTCGAACACCTCGTCACACCCGCCGTTCATCATCTCGTCAAGCTTGTAAAGCGTAAGATTTATGCGGTGATCGGTGACGCGCGACTGCGGGAAATTGTAGGTCCGTATCCGTTCGGAACGATCTCCCGTACCGACCTGTATGCGCCTGTCCTCGGCAATGGCGCTGTCACGGGCGCTCTTTTCCGCTTCATAGAGCATTGCGTAAAGTCTTTTCATCGCCTTGTCCTTGTTNNGACGACAGCATTGAGGTCGAGACATACGAACGTATCTGCGAGCCCCATGCGATCTCCTTCTGCACGCCCTTGATGTCCTCGATCTTTTCGAGGTGCTCACGCTCCTTGATCTCGACCAGCTTCGCTTTGAGCATTTTCAGAGCGTACTCCTTGTTCTGAAACTGCGAACGCTGAGTCTGACAGGCTGTTACGATTCCCGTGGGCTTGTGGATTATTCGCACAGCCGACGAGGTCTTGTTGATGTGCTGTCCGCCCGCGCCGCTTGAACGGTATGTCTGTATCGTGAGGTCAGCGGGGTTGATATTAACGTCGACCTCCTCGACCTCCGGAAGTATTGCCACGGACACCGTAGAGGTCTGAATACGTCCCTGCGATTCCGTTTCGGGAACTCGCTGTACACGGTGAACCCCGCTTTCATATTTCAGCTTTGAATACACACCCTCGCCCTCTACGCCAAAGCTTATCTCGCGAAAGCCTCCTAATTCGGTTTCGTTGCTGCTCATCACATCTATCTTCCAACCCTGCCGCGCCGCGTACATCGAATACATTCGGAACATCGAGTTCGCAAAAAGAGCCGCCTCCTCTCCGCCCGCGCACGCGCGTATCTCCACGATAACGCTTTTGTCATCGTCGGGATCGTGCGGCAACAGCAAAAGCTTAAGCTCGTCGGTGCAGTGTTCCAGCTCCTCTTTTGCGGCGGTTATTTCCTCCTGCGCCATATTCCGAAGCTCGGGATCGTCATCCTCGATCGCCGCCTCCGCGTCCTCAAGACTTCTCTGTGCGGATTTATATCGTTTATACATCTCGATAAGCGGCGTAAGATTTTTGTACTCACGCATAAGCTCGGTATAAAGCTTGTTGTCCAAAACAACCTTTGGGTCGGATAGCTTTGCGTTTATCTCATCATATCTGGCGGCAGCCATTTCAAGTTTTTCGGTCATTTTACGTTCCTCCAAATCAATTTAAATCAACTTTTCCGGAAACGCTAATTCTCCTTATCCTCACCGCGCAAAACCAATTTTATACTCTTCTCACACTTTGACCGCGCGATCATAAAAGTGCGTCCGCAGCCCGCGCAAGTAAGCTTAAAATCAGCACCCACACGAAGGACCTTCATTCGGTCACTGCCGCAGCCCGGATGCTGCTTTTTCATAACAAGCACATCGCCAACCGATATATCCACAAGATCGCCACCCTTCCACTTACACATACACAATATATTATATCACAATCTACTGTATTTTGCAATATTTTAACAGCATTTTTTCCTTATTTTAAAATAAATTTTAAAAAATACTAATTTATTTTAAAAAAACACTTGACAAGCACAAAATAATTTGGTATAATATTAGCGTTGTATAAATGACCCACTAGCTCAGGTGGTAGAGCACTTGACTTTTAATCAAGGTGTCCCGGGTTCGATTCCCGGGTGGGTCACCAAAATCAGTTGACAGTTGACAGTGTATAGTTGATAGTTTTTATCATAACTTTCAACTGTAAATTGTCAACTGTCAACTTTTATACGCGCCCGTAGCTCAGCTGGATAGAGCAATAGCCTCCGACGCTATGTGTCATGCGTTCGAATCGCACCGGGCGTACCAATCACGCACCCTCCCGCGCTTTGTTCGGGAGGGTGTTTGTTCGTGAAAAAATATGAAAAGAAAAAAGCTCACGGAAATACTCCGTGAGCCTTTATGATCAATTTTTCTCACCTTCCGCGCCGCCCAATCTATCGATCAGCACCGAAGCGCAAATTCCTACAAGCATAAACGCAAAGCCATAGCCCGTTTGAAGATTAAATCCAAAGCCGTCCGGAAGTATCGCGTAAACCGATCCTACCACCATTCCCATTATCGCAGAATAAACCATAAGCTTGTTTTTCTTTATGAGTATCGAAATAAGCTTTGCGCCGAAAATTATACCAACTAACGCGCCTGCCGCAAACGGTATGATAACGTAAAAGTTCATATCGTTCAGCGCCCCTATTATCGTTTCGTACACGCCCAACAGCATCATCATAAACGAACCGGATATTCCCGGAATTATCATAGTTACAGCCGCGACAGCAGCGCATACTACCATTTTTAAAGAGAAAACCATATCGAAGCCTGTAATATTTTCCGCTGTCATCGAGAAAACATTATGCTTTTCAAGCACTGTGAGAGTAATTACGACCGCCATAGAGATAAAAAACGGTATTATGCACAAAGGCTTTACTTTTCTCTCCGCGGTGCCGAGTCTTAAAATAAGCGGGATACCGCCCAAAATCAGCCCGATAAAGAACATATTCGTCTGAATTGCGTAGGTATTGAACATTGAACCAATCACCTTTGCTGAAAGCAATATTCCGGTACCCGCACCAAGTGCGAACGTTATCAGAAAAGCGAAATTGCTGAATATTTTTTTTATTCCCGATATCGCCTCCGTAAGACGGTCAAACAGACCGAAAACAACCAACATTGTTCCGCCGCTTACCCCCGGAATAACGTTTGCTATACCGAAAACAACACCGCCGATAAAGTATTTAAGATAGCCGATAGCTTTTTTCATATTTCTCCCAATTTCAAACAGACATTAAAAAACAGTATTAAAGGTATCCTAATGATAATTTTCGCTCGTTATAACGAAACGCTTTAACAAATAGTATATCGCCGCGGGAAGGATTCCCGTAAATAAACTTATCATCAAAGCAAGCGGATCTAATGCCGCCAATCCGAAAGCTCTGTTAAACGGAGGAATATAGATCAGCAAAACGGGGATCACGACAAGCACCGCCGCATATATCTTTTGCAGCATCGATATGTTCCAAAACGCCTTAAATGGCTCAACATCGGAAAAACGCAATATAACGAAAGCCGTTGTGCAAATCATAAACGATACAAAGGAACAGCTTCTCGCTGATGTTATATTCATATTAGAATATTTAAACAAATATGACGCAGCTGCCGCTCCTCCGGTAAGAATACCGAAAAGCGCAGATTTTCCGATATACGGGAAATTGATCCTGCGATTGGAAATGAAACCCGACGGAGGCATATTTGAGTGAATATCCATACTGCAGCCCAAATATTCCATTGCGGCAAACGGCAGGAATACCATAGTAATCACTGCTATGACCGCCGGCGTTAACATTAGATTCTCATTACAGAACATACTTACGACAGCAATAAAAATCAATCCAATATACCCCGAAAGCAGCACGGAAACGGCTCGCTTTATATTGCGGTGTATCTGTCTTACGCGGGCTATCATCTCCGCTACCGTGAGGAAATTATCATCATTCATCACTATATCGGCAGCCTCGTAGGTATTGCTGGCTGCGTGCTGCGCAATAGTAATTCCGACATCGGATGCCTCAAGAGCGTCCGCGTCACTTGTTCGCGTGCCGATCATAGCCACTACTTCACCGTTGCTTTTCAATCTATTGATAATATATATCTTCTGTTCGGGAGTAACCTTTGCGTAAATATCAGCGTCCAGATCCAGATTTGCTCCCGTTTTCAGAGCGTTTTCGATTTGTGCTCCGGTAACTACATTATTCACGGAAAGCCCTATCATACTTCCCGTGGAAGCCGCCGCGCTTGGGTTATCCTCTGTCATCATCACGATACGCACACCGGAACGGCGGCAAGTCTTTACCGCTGAGGATACCGAATCGCGAAGCGGTGCGGAAAAGGCGATAAAACCAACAAACGTATATGAAAAGCCCGCCGTTATCTCCGTTTTATACGATTCTGCGTCGACGCACGCTATCGCGAGAACGCTGCAGCCGTTCGCGTAATATTCTTCATACTTATTTTTCACCTCAAACAGCTTGTCACCGTTTAACCGGCACATCGGCAGGACCTGCTCGGGCGTTCCCTTGAGGCAGCATATCTTCTCGCCGCCAACCTTCCATATAGCTCCGCTTATGGAATTACCTAAATCGGGGATCTTTTCGACAAACTCGTTCTCCTTGTATACGTTCGCAATATTTTCGTCAAAAAAGGTCGCCTTCACCAACAAAGCACGTTCGGACGGATCGTTTGTGTTTCTGTCAAACGACAATGCCGCAACCTTATACAGCAATTCCTCGCTTTTTGTAAAGATGCCGCGTACCTCCGATGAATTTTTTGATATCGCGCCTTCCTTTTCCACACAAAGAACCGAAAGCGAATTAAGCTTTTCAACGTCAGCGAAGGATTTCATCATCGCGCCGTTCTTGATCAAATTGACTGCGCCCTTTGTATAGTACAGACGAATGATTGAAGCCGCTCCTGTCGGAATAAAGCACAATCCTAATGTAATGCCGCTTATCAACGATGGAATGACTTCATTGCCTCCTACTTTCCTGAGTATTGTAAAGAGCAGCAAAACCACCACACCAACAGCACTGAATATCGGATTACAAAACCTTACAAATTTTTCAAGCTGAGTATAATACGGGTGACGATCCTTTATCTCGCCGCGGTGCTGATACAGCTTTGTATCAACGCCCGTAGCACTGACTTTGCAAATCGCTATGCCGCTTAGAACTGACGTTCCGCTGTAAACAAACGTCGGCTTTATACTGCTTTTGGAGATAGCCCCCGCGTATTTCGGCGCCGGCTGACTATTCCCCGTAAAGACACACTCGTCGACAGTAAGGTCGCGCGATTCCAAAATAAAAGCGTCCGCCGGAACGCGTTCTCCCTCCTGAACGACGATAAGGTCCTCGGGAACGATAAACTCCTTTTCCACAAGCTCCAGCTTGCCGCCGCGTATAACGCGGAACTTCATCGCCGTGGACGTTTCAATCTCGTCCAGCCGCTCGTCCGACTTTTTTCGAAAATACAGCTCCGCAAAAACATAAAGCAGAACTATCACCAACGTAATGATACCCGCGCCCAATCCAACACCGAAAAAACAAAGCACACCTGCTACCAACATCAGCAAAACCGATGGCGACAGCAAAACATCGGCGTAATTTGACCTAAAAAGTCCGCCGGGCGCTTTGGTATATGTATTCAAGCCGTACATCGAAAGCATATTGTCGATCTTGTTCGGATTAAGCCCCGTGTAGTCTTGTTTAAAATCAAAAAAATATGCCATAAGAATTCTTCTTTCCTATAATATGAGAATATACTCTTTTATATTATCTCATATTTTCGTCAAAAAATCAAGGGTTTTTACAAAAAAACTTGAGGAAACCTTTAAAAAGTCTGTCTTTTCATTGCTTTGTTATTTTATTTGGCTCTCTGCCCCGCTG
>DILZ01000135.1:8307-8461 GCA_002425305.1 Ruminococcaceae bacterium UBA5579 | reverse complement strand
ATCATTATATCACAGCTTTTCGAGCTTGTCAAGGGGATTTTCAAACTTTTTTAAAAAATTTGCTTTTTTCGCCCGACTTCACCCGTTTTTGCGCCTCTTTTTCAGAGTGCTTTACAATTATAACACAATTGCTTCGTGTTGTCAAGAGGTTTTT
>DILZ01000135.1:8063-8272 GCA_002425305.1 Ruminococcaceae bacterium UBA5579 | reverse complement strand
GCAAAAATCGAAATTTTGTTTAAATTGTCAATTGACTTTATATATATTAAAATATATAATTGTAGTTAGCAATTACTCGCAAAACAATTATGAAGGGAAATCTGAAACTTATGAAGAAGATATTAGCGGCTTTTGCGGTATGTATAGCCGTTTTGAACTTGTCGGCGTGCAGCAGCGGTTCGTCCGGCCAACCGACGTTATTCACGCCG
>DILZ01000135.1:7062-7988 GCA_002425305.1 Ruminococcaceae bacterium UBA5579 | reverse complement strand
CGTCCACATCATCATCCAAATCGTCGTCCGGATCATCGTCGCAGCCGAAACCGGGCGGGAAGGAGTTCACGTTCAACAACCAAAAAGGAACCTATGTCGGTGACTGGAAAAACGGCGCTCCCAACGGCATCGGTACATTCACCGCCAATGATGGCACCGTCATAAGAGGCAAATGGGAGGACGGAAAAATCATCGGAAAGGCAACGATGAACTTCGCGACCGGAGAAACCGCAAAGGTGGAATTTGAAAATAATAGGCTTATAATCCGTGTCTTCACCTACACGGACAAGGACGGCACTAAGATCACCTTGGACGGTTTCATCGGCGAGGACGGTGGTCTTGTAGGAAAAGGGAAAATAACATACAACCACAAGGACGGCTCTTCACGAGTGGAAGACGGCATTTGGAGCAACGATGACAGAAAATTTGTAAGCGGGACGATAACGACAACTTACAAGGACGGTTCTTCCGAAGAGATCATAGTGAATGATAGTTTGGAAGACGGAAGCAGTCGGTATATGTCTCGCGGCTCTCGAATAATCAAAAGCAAGGATGGCACTACCGTAAGGTACAGCGGCCATTGGAACGCGAACGGGTATATGTATGACGGATTATGCAGGATAGATAAACCGGACGGCACATATTCCGTGCGCGACGGGCGCTGGGAAAACGGGGAATTTTTCAACGGTACATACCAAATATACGACACCAACGGCAAACTGAAATACAAAGGGAATGTCAAAAACGGCAAGTACTCGGGCGATTGGGAAAAACTCTTCGGAGCATTTCTCAAAGGCTTCGGTGAAGGTTTGGAGGAAACCGGTCACCCGTTTTGGGGTGCGGCGGTCGAAGGCATCGGAGATATCGTCGGAAATCACGGCTCATTAAATTAAAGACACCGTCCGCAGCAATGAACGCGGACGGGA
>DILZ01000135.1:1673-7010 GCA_002425305.1 Ruminococcaceae bacterium UBA5579 | reverse complement strand
GTCGCGGCAGGCGGTCGTACTTTTCCGCGCCCCCGAGCGCGACGGTGCACTTGCTATATGACGCGACCGTCTCACATTGTCAAGATTTCTTGGGGAAATTCGATGGATTTTAAAAAAATCGCCCCCACTTTATGATGTGGGGGCGAATGTTTAAGGCGCAATATGTGCTAATTGGAAGGCGCTTTGTTTGCGGGATTTTATACGGGGTATTTCTCAACTACCTCCGGGATATCCACTATAGTTGCGCCACCGTCCATATCAATAACAGCGTTCGCGAACTGTACAGATTGGATATCGTCAACGATTATGGGGTAATCGAAATCCGCTTTCATCCAGAATGTTCTCTCTGCACGGTCCATATTAAAATACAGGAAATCGTTGCCCAAGTTAAGAGTCGAGCCGTCCTTGAACGTTATTATTGTGGGGAATTTCGGCCAGAACTTCTTCAGGACCTCACTATCGGGAGTTTCTTTCTCGGAGGCCATATTGAACTCGATGCCGAGCGGAGTTACCTCAAACCCGCGGAGATCCCAATCGCCCCAGTTTCCAAGCCCAACGTGCGGCGCGGAGGGGGTGTCGACCGTTTTGTTATACTTTGCAAGATCATTCGCGAGGGGTATTTCAAGGTTGACGTCAAAGCGCAAATCGTCGTGCCCGCTCGAGGGATTCAGCTCCGTGAAATTGATCATCAGCGACTCGCTGCAGTTTTCAATTCCCGCAAGCGAGGTATATCCGCTATAGACCGTCTTGCCGTCGCGTTTTTCAAAGGCGCCGAGTGTACTGCGGCCGTCTTTTCTAACCCCGTCGCCATAATAATAATCCTTTGCGTTAAGAAAGAGACGATCGGTTGAGCTGTAATTCGGCTCTTCATCAAAGACAGCATTGAAAAAAATGATCATATTCTTGCCGTCGCATACCGCTCCGGGGAACTCAAGCGTGAAGCCGTCGCACTCGAACGATTTGTTAAGCTCAATATTCAGCATTTCATACAGTTCGTTTTTGACCGCCTGGACATTCTGATCGACGTCGCTGCCGTCCTTATCCTTGTACTCCTGAACATACCCTTGCTTATCAAGCACTTTGGCATATTCATTATTGACGTTGTGACTGTATACCGCAACCGCGCCCACAGCGCTCACCGCTGCCGCGAACGCTGCAACAAGCGGGATCACAACAGCCTTTCTTACGCGCTTTTTAGGTTGGTTTTCGTTATTTTTCATAATATCCTCCTTTCGGCTGCTCAGGACAGCCTCAAACAGTTCATCGTCGCTCATACGAGGAGCGCTCTTTTCAAACAGCCTAGTATATTCTTCTTTCAATGTCATTCCCTCCTCATAAGAGTATTTGAATTAGTGTAAAGCACTTCCTCTGCCGTCATAAAATATTTCAGCTTTTCCCGCGCACGGGCAAGTCGTGTCGTTACCGCTGTCGCCGATATACCCAATATGCTTGCTATCTCACCCGAGGAATAGCCCTCAAAGTAATGCAGATGTATAACAACGCGGTATTTCTGCGGAAGTGCCGTGAGAGCGTCCGCGAGATCGCGCTCCGCAAGGTCCTCTATCGGAATCGTTGTGTCAAGCTCCTCGGTGTGCGTAAATCTGAACGATCTCAGAAGATTTTTGGAGTGATTTATCACGACCCTAATCAGCCACGCCTTGCAATGTTCGTCCGATGTAAAGTGTTTATTTGTGTTAAAGAGCTTTATGAATGTTTCCTGAACCGCGTCCTCCGCCTCAGCAGCGTTGTGGAGCATACAGAACGCCGCGCGGTAAACCGTTTGATGATATAGCTTAATATATCTGCACAGCTCGCTGTCGTCCATAATATCATCTCCTATATTTTATAAAAGGTTCAATCCGACCGCCGGCAGCCGATTTGTCCCTTTCACTTACAACACAATTGAGCAAGGCGAATTGTCACAAAATATAAAAAAATTTTTCTTCACTTACATTATCATTATATAATAAGCCGTCGTTTTCCGCAAGGAGAAAATTTTTGAAATTATGTCAAATATACTTGACATTTTGTAAAAAATAAGTTATAATAGTTGATAGAGGATAGTTGTTAGTTGATAGTTCTTAAAGTCAAAGCAATGCTCCGTCCCCGATAACTAAGGAAACACTGATTTAATGGCGTTTTTCCCCGCCNNGGCGGGGAGAACCGCACAAAATAAGGCTTGAAATTTTATAAAAGGCATTTTTAATCAGCGGCTCCCTAATTACTAATCACTATTCACTAATAAACTAACAGGTGAGTATATGGCAAAAAACCTTAAAATGAAATCCGCCCGCGCCGCGCTCGATCTTTCACAAGATGAGCTTGCCAAAAAGGTAAAGGTGACGCGGCAGACTATCTCCGCCGTGGAAAACGGCGACTACAATCCGACGATAAACCTATGTATAGCGATATGCAAGGCTCTGGGCAAGACGCTTGACGAGCTTTTTTGGGAGGAGGGCAACAATAAATGAACACAAAAAAGAAGAAAAAACGCAGAAAAGGGTTTTGGCACTATGTGTCGGTGGAATCGCCGCTTGACGAACGTCAGGAGCTTATTTCAACGAAAATACAGGTCGAGGGAATATCAATAGCCTTAGCGCTTGTTGCCGTCAACACTGCCATTATGGACTATTTTTATAAATGGTGCGAGAACTATTTTACAGCAATGGTGTTATTGGTTGTTATAAGCGGCATATATATGACGGTCAGAAGAGGTGCGAAAGGCTGTCTGTTCGGCGTAAAAGGCGCACGTTCCGAAATACTTACAATATTGGGCGCGGCACTTGTTTTTCCGCTTTTGCTTGTGGATGATATTGAAAGCGCACGACTTAATATGTTTGAAATAACGCACAATGGAATGGTGACACAGCAATTTTGTTTCCTGTTATTTTGGTGTTTGGATTTTGTCGAGGCTATGATACTGCTGTTTTTTATTATCCGCGAAAAGAGAGCAAAAAAGCGCAAAGCCGAAAGCTCGGATAAGGAGGAATTATAATGAGCCTGAAATCTTTCGATAAATTCTGCGAGAATCTGATCCTCAAAGAGCCGGGAAGCGATAAAATTATTCTCGACGAACGTCAGAAGCTTATACGCTCGAAGATACTTACGGAAACGCTTGTGATCTTTTCGGGCCTGTCGTTTATCAACTGTTTTATAATGGATATGTTTTATCAGTGGGCGGAAACATATGCCGCGCCGCTTTTGGTCTTTATGTTCATTTGCGCATGCTACTATAATATACGCTGCGCCGCAAAGGGCTGTCTTGTAGGAATAAACGGCGAACGTTCCGCGAAATTCTCGGCGGGCTACTGTATTTTTATGGGAATAATGATGTCGGTAAAATATGCTTTTACCGGCGATGAGGAACAGCGCGTGCTGTTCGCGGACGGTAAGCTTACCGACAACTTCTGTTTCCTTATGGTTTGGATACTTGCAATAGCCTGCGGAGTATTGACCTTTATACTTATCAAGCACAGCCGAAAAGATAAAGGGGAGGACGACGAGCAGTGAGCTTTAAAAATTTCGACGATAATATAAACAACGCGCCCGAAAAGACGGTTTTCGATGAACGTCAAAAAGTTCTTCAATTGCGTTTCGGGGTAGAGGCACTGTCGATCTTTGCCCTTGCAGCCTTTATCTGCTGTGCGTCATTGGACTTCTTTTATAAGTGGGCGGAGAGTTCGACCTGCGCGGTTCTGTTGATAGCGGTATTGTGTTTGATCTGGTATCTTATCCGCTGCACGGCAAAGGGGTGTATGGCGGCGGTAAGCGGAAAGCGCGCCCAGAAAATCTCCTACATTCTGGTAACCGTCAACTCGGTGCTGCAATCGTTACGGTTCTTTTTCAAGCTCGGCGAAGAGGACTTTATCATTAAGGACGGTATGCTTTCCATAGACTTTTTGTTTTTTGTCTGCGGTATATTGCTGTTCTGCTGTGGCGTATTTTCTCTTTGCGTAATTCATAACGAGGAGAAAAGGAACGAAAGCGGGGAACAAAAATGAGCTTAAAATCTTTCGATAAATTTTGCGAGAAAATAATAAACGGCGAACCCGTCGACAACAAGGAAATTTTTGACGAACGACAAGAACGCGTCCGCACGAAAGGGCTTATTATCGCGCTCGTTTGCTTCGGCTCGCTTTGCGCTATGAACACGCTGTTTATGGAGTGCGGTATGTGCTGGAGCAAATCGTATTTTATGCCGATGACGATATTTATGGCGTTGTGCTATCTGGGCTTTCTGCTTTACAACGCGCGGAGAGGCTCGCTGTTCGGGATAAATGGCACTTCTAAAGCCGCTATGACCGCTTCGTTTTTGATAGGACAGGGAGCGGGTAATGCTCTTTGTCAAGCTCCTCGGTGAAGAAGAGCCGTTTTGTGTGATAAAGAACGGCAGAGTGTCCGAGATATTTCTTATGGTGCTGTTTCTTGTATTGGAGATCGTGTGCGGAGCGATAACATTTATACTTGCTCGGAAATTCAACAAGTTAAAGGAGGGAGAAAAACAGCCCCCTGCGCGGCGCAAATTCCGCTTCTGCCGTTTTCACATCTTTTTTATATTCACATCATTTACAAATCCACAACATTATTTCGTTGTTGTCAACAAAAGCTCTTGAAATTTCTTCGGCTGTATGCTATAATATAAGTGTATATTTATCCGGGAGGAGATACTTATGTATAAAATAGTAAGAAAACAAGTTCTTAACCCCACCGTTACGCTTATGGATGTGGACGCTCCGTTAATTGCCAAAAAGGCAGAGCCGGGTCAGTTTATTATCCTGCGCGTTGACGAAAACGGCGAGCGCATACCGCTTACCGTCGCGGATTTTGACCGTGAGAAGGGAACGGTGACGATTATTTTCCAAATCGTCGGAGCAACAACGGAAAAGCTCAATCACCTTAATGAGGGAGATAGCATCTGCGATTTTGTTGGACCGCTCGGAGTTGCGTCACATACGGAAGGGCTGAAAAAGGTCGCTGTCGTAGGCGGCGGCGTTGGCTGCGCCATCGCGTACCCGATCGCAAAGAAGCTGCACGCTCAGGGCTGCGAGGTACACTCGATAGTCGGCTTCAGAAACAAAGACCTTGTGATACTCGAAGACGAGTTCAAGGCTTGCAGCAGCGAACTTAAGATGATGACGGACGACGGCTCTCACGGCACAAAGGGCTTGGTCACGGACGCTCTCAAGGAGCTTATCGAGGCTGGCAACAAGTACGATGAGGTCATAGCGATCGGTCCGCTTATTATGATGAAGTTCGTGTGCAGGCTCACGAAGGAATACGATATCAAGACGGTCGTTTCGATGAACCCGATAATGATAGACGGCACGGGAATGTGCG
>DILZ01000135.1:281-1666 GCA_002425305.1 Ruminococcaceae bacterium UBA5579 | reverse complement strand
AGTTCGCGTGCGTTGACGGTCCGGACTTCGACGGTCACCTGGTCGATTTCGACGAGGCTATGGAGCGCGGCGCGATGTACAAGGAATTCGAGCAGAAGAAGCGCGAAGAGGTGTGCAATCTTTTCAAGGGGGTAAACTGATATGCCGAATATGAATCCGAAAAAGAACGAAATGCCCGTTCAGGACCCGAACGTCCGCAACAGGAACTTTCAAGAGGTCGCGTTGGGGTACACGGAGGAGCAGGCGCTCGATGAGGCGGAACGCTGCCTGAACTGCAAGAATATGCCGTGCAGATCGGGCTGTCCCGTAGCTATCGATATCCCCGAATTTATCGCTAAGGTAAAGGAAAAGGATTATGAGGGCGCGTATCAGATCATTGCAAAGAGCAGCTCGCTGCCCGCAGTGTGCGGACGCGTCTGCCCGCAGGAAACGCAGTGCGAAAGCAAGTGCGTCCGCGGTATCAAAGGCGAACCCGTGGGTATCGGGCGTCTGGAACGCTTTGTCGCCGATTGGCACAACGCTCACTGCACCGAAACGCCGAACGCTCCCGCGAAGAACGGACACAAGTGCGCGGTGATCGGCGCGGGACCCTCGGGACTTACCTGCGCGGGCGACCTCGCGAAAATGGGCTATGATGTTACGGTTTTCGAGGCTCTGCACCTTGCGGGCGGCGTTCTTGTTTACGGTATCCCCGAGTTCAGACTGCCGAAATCCATAGTTCAAAAAGAAGTGGATAATCTTAAGGCTCTCGGAGTAAAGGTAGAAACAAACGTTGTTATCGGGCGCACGATAGAGGTGGACGAGTTGTTCGAGCAGGGCTTTGAGGCTATCTTCATCGGTTCGGGCGCGGGTCTGCCGCGGTTTATGAACATTCCCGGAGAGAACCTTAAAGGAGTGTACTCGGCGAACGAGTTCCTCACACGCGTTAATCTGATGAAAGCGTACAAAGAGGACAGCGATACGCCTATCAAGAAAAATACGAGCGTTGCGGTGGTCGGCGGCGGCAACGTCGCTATGGACGCAGCTCGCTGCGCGAAACGTCTTGGCGCGGAGAATGTCTACATAGTTTACCGCCGCGGCGAAGAGGAAATGCCCGCGCGTAACGAGGAGATCGAGCACGCGAAAGAGGAGGGCATTATTTTCAAGACCCTCAACAATCCCGTGGAAATTCTCGGCAACGAGCACAAGTTCGTTACCGGTATGAGGTGCATTGAAATGGAGCTTGGCGAACCCGACGCCTCGGGCCGCCGCCGCCCCGTTGAGAAGCCCGGCAGCGAGTTCACGCTGGACGTGGACTGTGTCGTAATGTCGATAGGCACTTCCCCGAACCCGCTTATCCGCAACACCACAAAGGGCTTGGACACGAACAAGCACGGCTGCCTCAT
>DILZ01000135.1:0-218 GCA_002425305.1 Ruminococcaceae bacterium UBA5579 | reverse complement strand
CATGGGCGCGGGAAAGACCGCCGCCAAGGCAATGGACGAATATATAAAAAGCAAGTCGTAATATCTTCATTCCCCCTCCGCCTGCGGCGAGGGGGAATGTTTTACTCATTGATCTAAAACATCACTTGCAATTTCCGTACGGATATGTTATAATAAATGCGTGACTTCATTATATGATCGCGGGGCGCGAGAGCGCCATGAGGAAAGTCCGAGCATCA
>DILZ01000027.1:7875-14507 GCA_002425305.1 Ruminococcaceae bacterium UBA5579 | reverse complement strand
TTTATTGACTATCTCAACGCTTTAGGCTATGTGGTTAAAAGCGTTGAAATCCCTTCCCAAATTCCTATTGCCATGCTTGATGAAAAGCAACTGGAAATTACGCCGGAAGAATATATAAAATCTGGCTTTGTCCCTGCTACATCTTACGAAGTGGAACTTATCAAAGACGGGAAAAGCATTGTTTTTGATGAAGAAGAATTTAAGCAACTTCAAGGCGATACTAAGGACATGATCGCCCTGAAACTGTGGCAAAAGAGCCAAGAAAAGAAATAAGCCGCCGCCCTCTGCAAAGGGCAACGGCTACACACTCATATAAGCGTTATATGCGGCGTTACGGGTACAAGGCTATAACTTACCTTATCAGGCATTGAAACGCTTATATAAAGAGAAATCCCCGCCTACTGCAATAGACAGGGATTCCGAAGCAACCAAACAACGACACCTGCAAAGAATCATTGAATGGTATTTATATTATATCATTCTTTGGCTCAAAATTCAAGAGGAGTGATATAATGAGATTGCCGAACGGTTACGGCAATGTGTCCAAGCTGCCCGGAAACAGGCGCAAGCCCTACCGTGTTAGGGTTACTGTTGGATGGGAAACGGACGAAGAAGCCGGAACAATAAAACAGAAATTCAAAACAATAGGATATTACGAAACAAGGGAAGAAGGCTTGATTGCCTTATCCAACTACCACCAAACGCCATTTAATACGCAAATCACCTTTGAAGAAGTCTATCAGAAGTGGGCGGCTGAACACTTCCCCAAAACATCAGAAGCAAACGCTAAATGTTATCAGGGGCTTTACAATCAGGTATGCCCGCCGCTTTACAAAATGCGGTTTGCGGACATACGGAAAAGCCACCTTCAAAGGGTTATTGACAGCAGCGGGAAGAATTACCCCACCTTGAAGAAACTGCGGGTACTGTTTACCCAGCTTTTCAAATACGCCTTGCAAAATGATATTTGTTCAAAGGACTATGCAAAATTCATTGACATAAGCCAATACAAGGACAAGAATCCAAACGCCATAGAGCGCAAGCCCTTCACCAAAGAGGAAATACAAACACTTTGGAGCAAGACAGACAGCAACGAATATATTTCCGTTGTCCTCATGCTGATCTATTCCGGGGTAAGAGTGGGGGAACTGCTGGACTTAAAGAAAGAGAATGTAAACTTATCTGAAAAGTGGTTTGATGTCATAGCTTCCAAAACAGAAGCCGGGGTTAGGAAAGTGCCGATTGCTGATAAAGTCTTTCCATTCTTTAAAATCTGGATGCAGAAGAACGATTGTGAATATCTTGTTTCAACGGCAAAGGGCAAACACTTTGATTATCGGAACTATTACGATTACTATTGGAAAAATGTACTTGCACAAATCGGAATGGAACACCGCCCACACGATACCCGCCACACTTGCGTTAGTATGTTGACCGCTGCCGGGGTGGATGATAAAATCATTAAGAAAATTGTCGGGCATAGAGGGGGATCGGTAACAGAAGTAGTATATACACATTTTGAGTTTCAAAAGCTGATAGAAGCCATTAACAGGATATAGAAAAGCCGGGGGCGGGCTATCCGTGACCCCGGTTATTTTCTTCTTTCTTGTGTGTCATATATGTGTCTTGTGTGTGTCATACCTTGCAAAATTTCACACCGCCGCACATAGATTTATATATTGAACTTCCTTGAAAATAGCGGGTTTACGGGCTTTTTTCAATGTGCTTTTTCGGCTTGAAATTCTATATAGATACAACCGTTATGAGAATAGAGTACTTCTTTAATCCAAACACCTACAAAGTAAAGGAAACCGAAGTCTCTAAACTGTCAGTAGGCAAGCAGATTGCAAAAATTTGCGCTGCTGCCAAAGTCAAACCCGGCACTTACACTGGACGAGATGCTACTGCGATTGTACGTAGCATCCAAAAAAGCATAGTAAATTGTTTTGAAGAAAAAATTTTTCCACTGAGCAGAGATGTCTTGCATATCAAAGCGCTTTCTGCGTTGGCGTCTGAAGTCTTCACAATAAATGCAAATTCTTTGAATGTAAAAATAAGTGCCGAATTGGATGAGAGCATACGAGGAAAGTCAAGGGAAAAGGCGTTTGAAGCATGTGAAACGTCTAAAGGATTAAAGGTGTCGATGTTGTACCTTATTGAAACTAATCTGTTTTTATCGGAAAATCGTGGCAATAAAAATATTAGTGATGATGTTCTATCTGAGCTTCTATCCTTTGCGCAATACCTTGTTCACTTGCAAAACAGCTCCGATCTTTGTTATCATACAGATTCAAAGACAGAACTTATTGTTGAGGAAGATTACAGAATTGATGTGAAATTAGGGGAAATCTATGCTTCAAAACACAGCTCAGAAAGTAAACGCAGATTATTTACCAAACCGTTTGATTTGAATGGCGATAAAACGGACACGGAATATTTTGAAAAAGCTGTTGAGGCTTTCGGCAGGGATACCGGCATTGATTTTAGACTGCTTGAGAATGTGATATTTCATTTGTCACAAATTGGATTTCCTACCGAAGAAGTAGTGTTTGAGGAAATTGCTTCCAATGTTATAATGATAAATATTGCGGATGTGATTAACGATTACATGTCTATGGCAGGTGATGATACACCACATTATGAAGATATAAAGAAGGCAAATGATTTGTTGACTGTTGATACAGCCCTTCTTAAATCTATTGGAAATAAGAAATTCGATGTTTTACCCATTTGGGAGCGCGAAAAAAGAGATAATTGCTTTTTTGTCAAACCACTATACAAATCGGGTGATAATTACATTTTTTCTCCAATCTTAATGGATGAATTAAGGAAAAGATGGGTCTCAGGCTTTACACAATTTTATCTTCCTTATGAAGTTGGGTTGAGCAGAACAATGAAAGTCATTAATGATTGGAAAAATCATTATGAGCACCTGTTTTCTTCTGAGATAGAAAATTTTCTTAAAAGCATTGGATGTGATTACTACAAGCATGATGTGGATATTCGTCGTGAAGATAGAAATGGCAATCATCCAACGACAAATGAATTGGGGGATTATGACGTAATAGGATTAAACATCTCCCGTAAAGCCGTGTATGTAATTGAATGTAAGGTGTTGCATCCAATAGGATCGGTCTTTGAACATAGCAATCAGCAGAAGCACTTTTTCAAAGAAGAAAAGTTTGATGAGAAATTCCAGAAACGAATAGACTATTTTTCAAAAGTTTTTTGTTCGTTCTTTTCAAATTTAGGGTATGAAGTAAGCGAAGAATTCCAAATCATGCCTTATATGGTGGTTAATAAAGTATTCTCGTCTTATTACAAGGAGGTTGGTTTTCCCATTGTAACATATGACGAATTAAAATGTCAACTGGAAGATTATAAGGAAAACTAAATCCCCCATTAGACTTAGAATGCAAAATAATCTTTTTGTTCAACGCAAAGGCTTTCGTGCCCGCTGCCTTGCGGCGCATACGAAAGCTCTTTGCTGGCATTGTTTTTGCCCTTCACACAAAATACCGCAAAAACAATGCGGGGTTTATCTCCTATATAGCGTTGTTCTGGACAAAAATCTTTTTAGTCACGATATCACAATATGGTTGCCGACAAATGGCTTAGCTAAGCCGCTTGTCGGCTTTTATTTTTGCCCGAAAAATGCGTTTGGGTCTTATATGGGTATTATTGTGCGCCGGTGTAAGTTCTCGTTACTCGTTGCCACGTTTCGTAAAATCAAAAGCGTCGGCGACCGCGTCAAAGGCTTTTATGCGGTTCTCCGCGAAAGCGTGACTGTAAATGTTCAGCGAGGTTGAAACCTGCGAATGTCCGAGTATGCCAGAAACTGTTGTCGGGTCAACTCCCGAACCGATCATAACGCTCGTGAACAAATGACGGTAGGTGTGAATTCCATAAAATGGGAAATCATTCCGCTTGCAAAAACGCTCCAGCCAGTTATACGGCGAATTTACTCCGATTGCCGAACCGTTCCAACTCGTGAATAAGTGATCGGTTTCGACCCATTGACTTCTGAGTTTTGCCCGCTCTTTGTACTGTTCGGATTTGTGGGTTTTCAGCAGCTCGATCACCACAGCAGGTATTTTTACAAAACGTTTTGAGGTTTCGGTTTTGGGAGTATCCGTGTACAATCCGCAGTCTGATGTATAACAGGAAGTCCTCCGAACGCTGATGATATTATTCCCGAAATCCACGTCTTTCCATTCCGGACTAAGTTTACCGTAATGAAAACCGCCTCGGTTTCAAGGCGGTCAGCTTGTAGAAAAAGTCGCTTTTCAGATTGTCAAGAAGCTCCGCAAGTGCGGTGACGAAGCCTATGGGGTTATCACCGGTCTTCTGAGTTGCCGCCGTTTCGGACGTTTGTTCGTTTTGCCTTGTCAATCAAGCGAAGAATTTGACTTATCTCTGCTGCTTCCGGCGGGATGCCAAAGGTCGGAATAAACTTCTCAAAGCATTCAGTCCCTGTCACCTTTTAAGCAGCTCAAAAAAATCATCTTCCGGCATAGGCTTTGCGTAATAATATCCTTGGACCAGATCGCAGCCTATGCTTTGGAGAAGCTCAACCTGTTCCTTTGTTTCAACGCCCTCGGCAAGGACGGTAATGTCCAGATTTGACGCCATTTGCAGAACATTTTCGAGAATGTTCCGTCCCTTGTCCGATGTCATCATATTTTCGATAAACCGCTTGTCCAGCTTAATAACGTCAAAGGGTGATTCAAGCAAGACATTCAGCGATGAATATCCGCTCCCGAAATCGTCCATAAGCAGCGTAAAACCTCTGTCCTTCAGCAGAGCGGTCTGCCGGCTTATCTGAAGATCATCTGCGGTTTCGGTTATTTCAAGCTCCAGCAGCTTTCCGGGGATACCTGACGAACGTACCATATCTGAAAGTGTCTGCGAGCATTCATCTCCTCTGAGATGCACTCTCGAAACATTTACGGAGATCGGACAGGGTTCTATGCCCTCATCAATGCATTTTCGTATGAACATACAGGCTTTGCGCCATATGTAATAATCCACCTGTACGATGGATCCGTTTTCTTCAAGTATCGGTATAAACTGGTCGGGATAGATCATTCCGCGTTCGGGACTGCTCCACCTTACAAGAGCCTCGGCGCCGATGATCTGATTTTTTGAAATACTGTACTTGGGCTGCAAATACATAAGAAATTGCTGTTCGTCGATAGCCTTGCGAAGATTTTCCTCAATGAATTTAATGTTGTACAGCGAATCTTTGAACTGCTCCTTGTAGAAAACGATGTTGTCGGTAAAGCTTGTTTTTGCGGTACGTCTTGCCATTGCAGCCCTGTCCTCCATACGCCGCAGCTCCATCGCCTTGTCCTCTGTCAAATATACGCCGTATGAAAAACGGATGGTAACATTCTTGTATTTGCAAAGACGCTCGTCAAGTCCGTTTATAAACCTCCTGGGATAGTCGTCGTCGGGACATTCGGTCGCTATTATAAATACGTCGCTTCGCAGATTCAGATAGTACTGTTCATCATTGCAGTATTCCTTTAATGTGTTGACGATGTGATCCAGCACCTCGTTTCCGAATTTTTCGCCGTAAAGATCGTTGATGATCTTAAAGCGGCGTATATCAAACTGAATAAAGGCGACCTTATCGGCTGTACTAAGAAGCGCCAATACATTGCGGCGAAATCTGTTGGAACGCCCCATGCGCTTGACCATAGTCTGTATCTCATCGTTTTCCGGAAGGTCCTCGGCAGCTATGGAAGCGTCTGCCTTGTCGGTTATGTAATCGGCCGTCATCTCCTCAAGGATTTCTATACTGACCTCAAGAGCTGCGGGACATTTTTTCAGGATAAGTCCGTTTTGGCGTATTTCAGCCATTTCATCGGGAACGGATATATCCTTTCCGAGAATATCGCGGCAGTTTACCTTTCCGTTCATTTTTTCGGAAAAGCGCCTTATAAACTCCTCTGTTTTCTTGTTTCCGTAGACTTCCTGTTCGGTATCGCTTGAATTATAAAAGCCAAAGGTCATACCGAGAACAAGAAGCCCCGCCGTAATGCACCCGCAGGTATTGCCGCAGCGCATACCGCCTCCGAAGCAGGTGCTTATTTTGAACGCTGTTTTCAGATCAAGTCCGAAATCAGTGGCAAAAGCACCGAAAAGAGCTTGCGTGCAGTGATATTTTTCATTCAGAAGCTTGAAAGCTTTTTCCTTATGAGTCATTATGATCCTCCATTGAAAAAAAGGATAATGGATAATTGAGAATTTCGGAACGCGGATTTGCCGTAATTTCAAATCGCCGCCGCAGGCGACGTACCTTAATTATCCATCCTCTATTATACATTATCAATTATAATTACAGTGGTTCATTATAATGCCAATTTTTTTATATATTTTAATTTTATCATAAATACCGTTAATTGTCAAGGATTTTTTATCTAAGGCATAATGCTTTCACCTCAAATCTCAGCAGTTCAACATTGCCGGCACAGACGCTGACGTTGTAAATCCCGATTGCGTTGAGGTGATGGGCTGCAATACCTTTAGTGAGTGTACGATCAAGTCTGTAAAAATCACCGACTCGGTGCGCGAGATCAAGAACACGGAAAAATGCCGCCGATCATACTTGGCGGCATTTCATATTA
>DILZ01000027.1:5705-7746 GCA_002425305.1 Ruminococcaceae bacterium UBA5579 | reverse complement strand
CGGGAATTTCAAAATTGTTTTTGACTGCACCGAGCATTCCGAAGATCCCGTTGAACATTCCGGGAAGATAAAGGCTCCCCGGCAGTGCGAAAGCGAGTGCGCCGATTAATACAACGGGCGTGATGCTTCCGACGGTTCTTGTTATCAGCTGACCGCTTGTAAAGCCCATAGCCTTGTATATGCCGAACTCCGTTTTCAGGCTTGTGAGCATAGAGCGCAGTATGACATAGAGTATGAGCATAACGATAAGCACGGTTATAATGAAAAGCACCGCCGCAACAATGGTTATAAGCGACGAATACATCATCTGCATACTTTCCGTTTCCTTAGCGGCGTTGCTTACGCTCGCGGTATAGTCGGAAAAGTCGTTTTCGAGCTTTTCAACGAACGCGGAAACGTCCGCGCCGTCCTAAAGATAGAGATTGAAGGTCTCCAAAGGCTCATCGGTTATTTCCGCAATAAGCCCGTTGTTGTTGACGCTTTGAATAAAGCCCGTTACGGTGAACTCGTTTTCCTTGCCGTCCTGTGAAAGCGTAAACTTATCGCCGATGTTATTGTTCGATCGGAACACGCTGCCTATCGCTATTTCATCGGAATTTTTCGGGTGACTGCCCTCGTACAGGATATCGTTTTCAAGCAGGGAATGATCCTCGCATATAATTACCGGAATATTTCCATCCTCGTATTCCATTGTGGAAATACCGTATTTTACCGCTTTAACGTTTTCCTTTTCAAGCACGGAAAGCAGCTCATTGGTCTTGCCGCTTTCTGCCATTACTCTGATATCGGGAAGCTCCTCGGAAAGAGTCGTAAGGAAATTTTCGGGGCGAACGTTCACGTTAAAAAGAAGAACGCTCGTAAACGAAAGCAGCGTCATCAGCACAAATGTCACCGCAAAAAGAAGAATGGTTCTTCCAACAGATCCGCAGGTCTGTTTGAGCACCAGATTCAAGCCTACCGAGCCGCGGGATTCGTCAAGGGGAAAACGGTTGAGGAAAATGCTCACTATCAGTACGATAAACGCAAATGCCGCAAGGAAAAGTACTATCGTGCTTGAGACCATCGTCCTGCCGCTCTTTGAGGTAACGCTGTCCATAAGAACGAGAACGGGTATCTCATTATCCTTGAAAAGCCTGCCGAACGATTTTTTCACAGCGGCGATATCGACGTTTTCATCTGTCTTTACAAGGTGTTCCCGGACGTGCGTGAAATTCTCATCATCCAGGATCGCGTCATACGCGCTGTCGGAAAGATACAGCCCGATATATCCCGTGCCGTAATTGCCGTATGCTAGATCAATTGTTTTATAATTTTTCTCGTCCTTTTTCCAGCTGTCATATCCGCCCAAATTTCGGCAGCGTATTTTGTTGTAGCATATAAAAAATATAAGTCAAGAATTGAGCCGCTGCCAGGATAATGCCCGCTGATGTTACACATCATTGCATTTCATCACGTATTCTTTCCAAAAACTTTTCTATGACCTTAGAAAGTACTTGATATTTTTTCCACACGATGCTCATACTCGTTTCTATTATCGGAGAAAGCGGACGGAAACACAAGTTGCTTTCCCCCGATACATTGATGATATTGTCTAAACAGATAGCGTAACCCATTCCCTCGTCCACCATAACAGAGCCGTTGAACAGCAGATTATATGTCGCGACTATATTCAGCTTTTCCTGACCGCACGGAAAAAAGTCTTGAAAATCGGAGTTCTGAAATGCCTGACGGGAAATTATCAGCGGCTTATCGATAAGGTCGTCCGCAGTTATCTCCCGTTTTTCAGCAAGCGGAGAATCCCGCCGCATCATCACTCCCCAAATATCCTTGTGCGGGATCTTAATATACTCGTATTTTGAAGTGTCGACCTCGCCTAAAATGATTCCGAAATCTATCAGTCCCCTGTCAAGGTCCTCCATAACCGTTGTCTTATCGCCGCTTATTATATTAAGGTGAATAAGCGGGTGATCGGATTGAAGACTGTGCGCGGCTCTTGCAAGGAAACGCAGCCCGTCCGTTTCGCCCGTTCCGACGGTTATAT
>DILZ01000027.1:5459-5610 GCA_002425305.1 Ruminococcaceae bacterium UBA5579 | reverse complement strand
CTGCCGCGAATAAAAAGCTGCTTGCCCAATTCCTCTTCAAGCTCCTTAAGCTGACGTGAAAGCGTTGGCTGCGAAAGATACAGCGATTCTGCCGCACCCGAAATACTTTGCTCTCGTGTTACCGCAAGAAAATATTGCAATACTCTTAATT
>DILZ01000027.1:0-5351 GCA_002425305.1 Ruminococcaceae bacterium UBA5579 | reverse complement strand
AACAACAACTTCTAAAGGGAGGCAGTTAATGAAAAAAACATTATCATATTGATAATGCTTTTAATGCTTATAACGGGCTGCAATACGGAGAACAACAAGCGATAACCGTTTGGAGAGCGCGAATACCGAAAGCGGAACAAGCTCGGAAGACGACGCTCAGATAAAGGGGGATGGTTATATGAACGTAAATGACGAAAACGCGATCGTGCAAAACCTGATAGACGCGGGCTGCGGACAGGAGCTTATCGCGGAATTTATGGAGGATCTTCGGAAAGAAAATTTCTCCGGGAAATTGAAGCTTCTGGCAGCACACAGACGTTTGCTGCTTGACAATCTTCACAGGGAACAAAAGCGGATCGACTGTCTAGACTATCTTGTATACAAAATGAAAAAGGAGAATTCGATATGAGAACGATCACCGATCAAATATTTGACGAGGAGAGAGCGCTGTACGGAGAGCGTGATATTACTGTAAGCTGCTGCAAATTTGACGGTCCTGCGGACGGTGAGAGCGCGTTCAAGGAGTGCGCAAACGTTTTGGTACGGGACTGCTTTTTCAATCTTCGTTATCCGTTCTGGCACAATGAAAAGCTGAAAATTTCGGGTTCGGAAATGACCGGGCTTTGCAGAGCAGCGCTGTGGTATTCGCATAATATCCAGATCGTCGATACAAAGCTGCACGGTATCAAGGCGCTGCGCGAATGTTCAAACGTTGTAATGCGCAATTGCGATATCATTTCTCCGGAATTCGGCTGGTCGGTGAACGGGCTTGAAATGACAGACTGCACTGCCGAAAGCGAATATTTTATGATGCGCTCGTCCGATCTGCGGTTCAACAATGTAAAGTTTAAGGGGAAATATTCGTTCCAGTATATCGAAAATTCCACGTTCGAGAACTGCGTTTTTGATACGAAGGACGCGTTCTGGCACGCAAAAAACGTTATCGTTAAGAACAGCGTTGTCAAGGGAGAATATCTTGCGTGGTACTGCGAGAACGTCACGTTTGAAAACTGTAAAATAACCGGCACTCAGCCGCTTTGCTACTGCAAGGGCTTGAAGCTGATAGAGTGTGAGATGACAGATACCGATCTGAGCTTTGAAAGATCCGAGGTCGAGGCGTGCGTTACAACTCCGATTGTGAGCGTGAAAAATCCGCTTTCCGGACACATTTGCGCGCCCGGTGTGGGTGAAATTATCCGTGACGACGAAAACTCGCTCGGAGAGATCATTATCTGCGGCGAATACTGCTGCGCATAACATAGAGCCTTTTTAAGGGGATACGGACTTATGCTTGAAAAAATAATCTTGTGATATGAGGTAAGTATGAAAAAGTTTTTGCTTTTAATTATAGCGGAAGTTGTACTGATATCTGGCTGCAATAATTCGGAGCCTGACACCGGCTCAAGCGCTGCTGTTTCATCAACATATATTGAGCAGCTCGAACCGTCAAGCACTGTTTCAAGTAATATTAAAAATCCCCAACCGTCGGCAGATGAGGAGGAGAATACCTTGAGCATTTCGATAACAGTCGACGGACGAACATTTTCTGCAACGCTGTATGACAACGAAACGGCAAGAGCGTTTAAAGCGCGGCTGCCGCTTACTTTGGATATGAGCGAGCTTAACGGCAACGAAAAGTATAATTATCTCCCCGAAGATCTGCCAAAAAATCCAAGCAGACCCTCGAGGATAAATACGGGAGATATTATGCTGTTTGGCAGCGATTGTCTTGTGCTCTTCTACGATAGCTTTTCGACTTCATACAGCTACACCCCGATCGGAAAAACAGATGATCCCGATGGATTGGCGGCAGCTCTCGGAAGCGGGAGCGTTCAGGTGACCTTTAACGGTTGATATTGCAGCCGGTCATTATGCGAGATCAAACCGGAACGGACTGTGCGCTATTTATGCCATTCGGAATTTAAGAAGTCCACTCTCGACTTGAGCCAGCCCTTCAGGTAGTCCGCCGCCTGCTTTTGGGTGGTGCAGGCCGCCGCACCAGCGCAAAGCTCGTTTCTTGCGTCGTTATGGCGTATATTGTCCCACTTGTCATAGTTTCGGGTGAACGCCGGCTCAAATTTTTCCGAATCGGACGTTATCATTTCATACGCGCGTTCAAACGCGCCGCTGTCGTATATTTCCGCCCAGCGCTCCTTTATGATATCCTGATACCAATCCTCGTTTATCAGCACCATAAGCCAAGGGTTGCACATTTCTTCGAACTCGCCGTTAACGTCGAATATGATATTTCCCGCGTAGAATCCCTTTCCGTCGGCACAGCGGTCTTTGTTTCCCATACTTGAATCAAAGTCCCACGGCGCCTCAAACCGCAGCTTTCGGCTGCCTCCCTCGCCAAAATCGACGCTCATAAAAAAGCTTGACCAATAGATATCCGCGTCGCAGGTAAGCTCTGCCAAAATATACGAATCCGCGAGCGAGCGCAGATCAATGACCTTTTCAACCGCCTCGCGCGGAGAAAGAACGGTCGTTTCGGTGATCGTTCTGAAGTCGTCGGACATAACGAACGCCTTGTCGTTGTAAGCCGCCTCGTACATTATGTCATAGACGTTGCTTACAAAACGCTCGATATGATCGTGCTGTTCCTGCGAATAGACATCGCTTTTTATCGTAAAGCCCACATCGTTCTTTCCGCCGGCAAATGGCTTAGCCGTTCTGCCGGAACCGCCGTTTCCGTCATAGGGTGTAAGCGCCGCGTCGTTGTGGTAATTGACCTTGAAGCTGTGCAGAGCGTCTTCGTTATAATAATACCCGTCGTATTCGAGGAAATACCCGATATCCGTACCCGTATAGTCCTTTTCGGATTCGGTCACTTCAACTCTGCCGCTGTTTATCTGCTGCTGTTCGGTAAGGAGATATACGCCCCAATATTCCCCGTTTATCGTGACCTCAACGAGCTGTGAATCGGCGGCGTAGAAGCCGTCATTTCCGAGTATCTCCCCCGCGAGCTGAAAAGCGGTCTTGTCGCGGAGCATAGAGAAGTCCTTGTATTCCGCAAGGAGCAGCCAGTTCTTGTATTCGCCGCCGTCATTCAGTCCTAACATACTCTGCTTTGTTTCAAACTTTATTCTGAGCGGCTTTTTATTGTAGGAAGTAGTCCAGTTTCCTCTCACCTTTACGCTTGCGTTTGCCTTGTCGATAAGGAGCTTATCATCGGTGTCGGTCACCGTTACGGAGCAGTCCACATAATAAGGCTCGGGCGGCATTACATAATTCGGCGTCCACGACGCAATTCTTTCGGCAACGTGTCTTGCGACGGGCGTTGTAACAAAGTCCATAACGTTTGCCTCGTTATCTTTTGTCCTTATATCGATAGTCGGCATACATTTATTTTGAGCGGCAGGTTCGGCAGGCTTGTTCGGCTCGGAAACGCTCGGCGCGGGTCCGCTCGACACGGGTTCACTTTGCGTCTGCGTTTTGGACTCCGCAGAAGTCGGCTCGCTGCCGCTGTTTTNNCTTTGCCGCTGTCCGAAGCGCAGCCCGCAAGCATCAAACAGACCGCGAACAGAGCCGCAAGTTTTTTAATCGCTGTCATATCTATACCTCTTTCGTATGCATGATATCGCGGATACAGTTCTGTCCGCTCTTTTATTATAACAGATAGAACGTAAGAAGTCAACATTTCCCGGATATAGGCAGCACCGCACGATTATTGGCAAGTGATCTCGTCGGCAAACCCTGCAGCGCGGTGCTGCCTGTAATGATAGGGTGTGCCGCTGCTTTGGCTTGCGTACATTTCGTGCTTGATTTTTGACCGGCGGTATGCTATAATTATAGTATAAATATTTCTTAGGATAGGGGATAGCCCGAAGTGTTTCGGATACGATCGGAGGTATAATGAAATACGACTGCCTTATAATAGACGATGAAAAGGTCCTCGCGGACAGCACAGCGGAGTATTTTAATTTGTTCGGCGTAAGCGCCGCCGTTGTGTACACGGCAGATGAGTGCCGTGCATTTTTTTCCGAGAATTCGGCGGAGCTGCTTCTGCTCGACATTAATCTCGGCGACGACAGCGGCTTTCAATTGTGCAGGGAGCTTCGCGAAAAAACCGGGATACCTATCCTGTTTATTTCCGCGCGGACAAGCGACGACGACCAGATAATCGCGCTGAATATCGGCGGCGACGATTACATACAAAAGCCGTATTCGTTAGGTGTGCTGCTTGCTAAGGTAAAGGCGGTGCTGAAGCGTTACGGACAGGGTTCGGATGTGTATGACGACGGCTGGCTGCGCGTGGATCTTAACGCGAAAACAGCGTTCGTCTGCGGAGAAAATGTAAAGCTGACCGCGTTGGAATTCAAGCTGCTCGCGTACCTTATCAAAAACGAAAACAAGGTCGTTTCCAAAGGCGAGCTTTTTGAAAATGTCTGGGAGGATAGGTTTACGGGCGACGGCACGCTGAACGTGCATATCCGCAAAATACGCGAGGCGATAGAACGCGATCCGGGCACTCCGGAGTATATCGTCACGGCGTGGGGCGACGGGTATAAATTCTGCGGAGGGAATAAATGAAACGAGTTTTATTAACGGCGTTTATTATCGTCTTCGCGCTGGAGATAGCGGCTCTTGTTATATTCAACGCAAAAAGCGAGGACGGTTCACAAAGTGTCC
This sequence comes from Ruminococcaceae bacterium UBA5579, assembly GCA_002425305.1. Lineage (GTDB taxonomy): Bacteria > Bacillota > Clostridia > Oscillospirales > Ruminococcaceae > CAG-115. The sequence goes on along the minus strand of DILZ01000027.1, from coordinate 719 downwards.
TCGCTGTAAACGAGGTCGTACAGACCATACGGAACGATTGGGCGGATCTTGAGGCTCACACGAATAAAACCTGTCTTGATTATGTTGTGATAAACAAAACGGGCGAGGTGCTTTTCCGCACCGCGGAGGGGCTTTCGGAAAACGTAAATTCGGCGGTGAGCCACCGCGATACGATACTTGACGTTGAAAAAAACGGGGAGCTTGTCGGGAAGATCATCATATACAATAACGCGGAGAGATCGGACGAAAAAAACATCGTTACGGGCGTTTTCGTGATCTTGATAATAATTCAATGCGCGGTATGTGTGCTTTACACGGTTTATCTGAATGTACGGGTGATCAAGCCGTTCGGGAAATTGAAGGGCTTCGCGGAGCGCGTCGCGGGAGGAAATCTTGATATTCCGCTTGAAATGGACAAGGGAAACCTTTTCGGCGCGTTTACCGAGAGCTTTGATATAATGCGCTCCGAGCTGAAAAAGGCGCGGCTCGCCGAGGCGAAGGCGAACGCCTCAAAAAAGGAGCTTGTCGCGAAACTGTCGCACGATATCAGAACGCCCGTTGCGAGTATAAAGGCAGTGTCCGAGCTTGGCGCGGCGACTTCCGACAACGAAAAAACGCGCGGCGGCTTTGAGCGGATAATCCAAAAATCCGATCAGATAACGACGCTTGTCGACAATCTTTTTTCGGCGGCTTTGGAGGAGCTGCAGCAGCTTTCCGTG
>DILZ01000029.1:12812-18684 GCA_002425305.1 Ruminococcaceae bacterium UBA5579 | reverse complement strand
ACAGGCAAAACTCATCTGGCCGCCGGTGCCTCGGCTTTTTGCCGTTCATCTTCCGCTATTCCCTCCGGACAGGTACAAGGCTCAAGAAACGGCATAAATACCGGTGGCAGATTTCCCATTGTAATTTTGGTGTGATGTCTTAACGCTCCGCAGAACTTGCACGGTTCGGGCGGGGGTTCTGCCGATATTTCTGTAACATTATCCGTGCTTTCACTGTCCGTTAAATCCTCGCAGCCAGTCGCTCTCAAGAACGCATAAGGCATATAATCGGCGAAAGCGGTATGGGCGAACGTTTTCTGCGGAGGACATTTGAAACGTTCAAGGTCGATGATAATAATCGAAAAGCGCACGCCGCCGCTCTCGAATATGTAAACCGCTTTGATCAAATGATCCCTCGCGCGGACGCTCCCGAGCCGGGCAAAAACGGATTGTTTATTTGCGGAGAACCCGGAACAGGCAAAACTCATCTTGCCGCCGCAATTGCAAACCGACTTATACGGCAAGGGAAGCCTGTCGTATGCGCGACTATGATAGATCTGCTCGGACGAATAAAACAGTCGTTCAAGTACGAGGGCGAGGAAGCGCGTGTGCTGCACTTGTATAAAACCGTTCCATTGCTTGTAATCGATGATATAGGGAAGGAGCCTCCTACCGAATGGGCTGTGTCAACGATATATAGCATAATAAACGCGCGTTACGAAGCATATCTGCCGATAATCGTTACCACCAACTACAACAGCGATATGCTTATAAAGCGAATGACTCCGCGAGAAACCAAAGATGATACTACCGCTCGTGCAACGCTTGACCGCCTTCGCGAAATGTGCAAGGGGCTTGCTATGATGGGCGAAAGCAAGCGAGGAAAGTGAGTGATAATGCAGACATTTAAATACATCATTCCCGAAATACCGCCCACACTCAACAAATTTCTGGGGCGTGAAAATTCTTGGGAATACCGGAACACCAAAGCAGAATGGTTGAAAAAGATCTCGCTTTGCTGTATTCCTAAGCCGCGAAAGCCTCTGGAGAAAGCTGTTGTTACACTGTTCTTTCACTTCAAGGATAAACGCCGCCGCGATCTGGACAACCACTTAAAATTCGTTCTGGACGGGCTTACGGCGGCGGGAATTATCCGCGATGATAACTTTGAAACCATTGAGCTTAGGCTTAAAGGCATAGCCGATAAGAAAGGCATTACGGAAATTATCATCGAGGAACTCCAGGAAGACTTGACTGGCATACATTGACCACTATATCAATATTATATACGAAATTGGTGGGCTTGTCAAGTAACCGGCGAGAAATTTGTGAACTTATCCCGGAGGGCGGCAATGAAGAATTGTTGCCGCCGCTCCGTAATAAAACATACAACCAGTGAATGAGAAAGGAATTTTTAACTATGGAAAACAGAGAATTTATCATCGGCAAAAAGCTTTACTCAACGGAAGATTCCGTTCTGTTGTGTAGATCGAGTGATCCTTTTGAAACGACAAATATGCTTTACCGTACATCAAAGGGTAATTATTTTAAGATCATGGAAATGAATATTACTCACTCAATCAAAGTTGAGGTTCTTAATGAGGACGAAGCTTTTCAGTTTATGGACGAAAACGCAAACGACATTATCAAGAAAAATTACATAAAAGTATTCGGAAATGTCGAAAAAGGCTAAATCTATTAAACTGTGAAAACTCAAAAATAGCGGCAAAGGGGGAAAGGTAATAATGGCAAAAAATAAAAATATCGAAAACTCTTGGGAGCGTCAACAGGGAGAAACCGTTCAAGCATTTAAAGCCTTTACCCTCTATTGCAAGCTGGGCGATGAGCGAAGTTTGGGGAAAGTTGGGAAAAAGTTGGGTAAGTCCGCCACTTTGATCGAACGGTGGAGCAGTCAATGGAATTGGGTAAATCGAAGCCGCGATTATGACAACGAAATTCGCCGCCAAGAATTAATAGCCGAGAAAAGGGCTTTCCAAGAAATGAGAAAGCGGCAAATCGAAATAGCGATCAAAATTCAAAAAATTGCTTTCGAAGCCTTTAAAAAGATTCCCGTTGATTCTTTATCGCCGAAAGATATTAAGGAATTTATAAAACTCGGAGCGGAAATCGAGCGGGCAAATATAAGCGCTGCAAACTCGGAAGATAAAGATACATCCGAAGCTATGACTATTGATATTTACTTACCCGAAAAGGACGGTGATCGCAATAAGTAAAATTATTAAGCCGCAAAGAGGTCCGCAAGAGCAATTCTTGTCGACGGTTGCGGATATTGCTGTTTATGGCGGTGCAGCCGGCGGCGGAAAAACATTTGCTCTGCTGATGGAGCCTCTGCGCTATATAAATACGCAGGATTACCGCGCTGTAATATTTCGGCGCAATTATACTCAAATCACGGTTTCGGGAGGGCTGTGGGATGAGAGCGTGAGCTTGTACAGCGGGATACAAGGAGCGGTAAGTTCCAAAAGTCCAAAATATCATTGGTCTTTTTCTGGAAAAGCAACACTTCATTTTGACTATCTGGGAAGAGATGAAGATGTTCAGAATTGGCAAGGCTCACAAATCACATTTATTGGATTTGACGAATTGACCCACTTTACCGAGAAACAATTCTTTTATATGTTATCAAGAAACCGCTCTGCTTGTGGAGTAAAGCCTTATGTAAGAGCAACTTGTAACCCGGACGCTGACAGTTGGGTCGCAAAGCTCATAGAATGGTGGATTGACCCCGAAACGGGTTATCCGATACCGGAACGGAGCGGAAAGCTCCGATATATGGCAAGGCAAAACGAAGTGATTATATGGGGAGATACAAAGGAGGAGCTTATCAAGCAAGGAATAAAGCCCTCTGTAATTAAATCGGTCACATTTATTGCGAGTACGTTGCAGGACAACAAAATGCTTATGCAGGCAGACCCGTCGTATTTGGCGAACCTCGAAGCATTACCCCTTGTTGAGCGCGAACGTTTGTTATATGGTAACTGGAAAATTAAGAATGCGGCAGGGCTTTTCTTCAATAGGAACCAAATCGGAGCTATGCTGCCTTTTATCCCGAAAGATGTTACAGCTTTTGTCCGCGCGTGGGATCTAGCCGCCACTTCCGAAGATGAAAAAGGCGAACCAGCTTACACTTCCGGAGTTCTTATGGGCAGACGTGCGGACGGTCGTTTCGCAGTGATCGACGTTATAAATGTTCGCAAATCTGCCTGAGAGGTACGAGCTTTAATAAAACATACTGCTATGACAGATAATGCAAAGTACGGCAATGTGAAGATAAGACTTCCGCAGGATCCGGGACAAGCAGGCAAAGCACAAATACAAAGTTATATAAATTTCCTAGCCGGGTTTAATGTTAAGGCTCTCCCTGTAACAGGAAGTAAAGAAACCAGAGCGGAACCGGTCGCGGCTCAATGGCAGGCAGGAAATTTCGATGTTATAGCGGCGGACTGGAACGACGAATATTTTTCACAGTTGGAGAGCTTCCCCAGCAGCAAGTTTAAGGATATGGTTGACGCAACGAGCGACGCATTTGCTGAGCTGGTACAAATAACCGAGCGCGACAAGTTGGTATACCCTGCGTTTGACAGCCTCACCAACATTTATTGTGAAGATATTGCCGATAAAACGGACACGAACAAGCACAGGAGATACATAGCTGTTGAGTATAGCTCGATTGCTCCTACGGTATTTCTTGAGATCCTTGATGATGGAAACATAGTTAGAGTTGAAGGAGAGTATTTCCGAAGTGATAAGGTTTCCGTTCTTGAAAACACGGAGAATTTCGTTAAATTTGCTGGATTGCCCGACAGCGTGATATATGTTGTCCTCGATGAAGAAGCCGAAACATTTAGAAACGAGCTTCGGAACAGAGGATACAGATTAAAAAGTGCGGACAATGATGTGAGAAACGGGATCGCAAAGGTAAGCACAATGTTCTCACTTAACAAGCTTATCATCAATCAGAGCTGTAAAAAGCTCATAGAGCAGCTTCAAATTTACATATGGGATGAAAAAGCGGCAGAACGCGGCGATGAAAAGCCTGTTAAAGATAATGATACATTGTGCGAGGCTCTGAGGAAAGTAATATCGACGGTCGTTTATAACAAGCGGAGATTTTCTGCCGGTAGTGTACAGTAATCCAAAGAAGAAATCAACTGTAATCTGCCTTTTGCTCTTGGAGCGAGAAGATTTACCGCCTTGTAATGGAAAAGCCTATTAAAACACGAAAACTTGATTAGCCGTGAATAAGACAATAGAATGAAGCCGCTCCGCGATCTGGAGAGCGGCTTAAACTAAGCAAGCACTTAGTTTTTATCTGCACATTCCCAGCTTTTATTGGCGGCAAATCTCAAATTTTCTTTTCAAACTTGACGGAAATTTTCAAGCAAGCCGATTTCGGACTTTGTGCATTTTGCCGCGATGTTCGTGTTAAAGTCCGTTTAGGAATTTGAGATTTTGCCGCGATTTTTGAAATCGCTTGCAAGCGGTGGCTTGGAGCTTTGCCACTGCTGAAAGCTAAATTCTAAAGCCCCGCTTGACAATTTAGCTATTGAGTATAGCCAAATTGACAGGCACTCAAAAAATCGGCGCTCCGAAGTTGCTCAGTTTTGATAGCGCCGTCAAGCAAAATTCCGATCTTCCGGATTGTCGCTTTTTTTCGAACGCGAGGTAAACCGTTCCGGCTGCCGAAATTTATCGAGAACATTTTCAGCGCCGAACGGCTTGTGTATGCAGAGAGCGCGAGAAATGCCCTGTATTCGCGTTTTCGGTTCTTGGGAATAATCTTTCGTTATCGAGTGGAAAGCCGCCGCTCCGTGCGGTTTTCAAAGCATTTGAGGCATATACGGAAGAAGCCGCTCGATCAATAACCGGCCAAGAGGCTTTTCCAAAAAACCAAGAGCGAGCCAAAGCCCGCTCCCGGTATGACCCATAAGGGTAGAGTGAAAATTGTAAGACCCGCAAAGGGTAAAATTTCCTTATAATTGAGATTATGCCACCGAATATTCAACGATCATATCGGTGCTCAATGTTTCCTTGAACTTGTTAACAAGCGCTTCAAGCTTCATCAACACGTCCATTGTATAGTGGATCTCACTACATTCCTTGCACTTATAGCACGGCACTCCCTTGATCACAAGGATCGTATTGCCGCCCATTTCTTCAACGTGCGTTGTCGTTGTTTCAAGCATTTCTTTTCCGCAATATGAACACGTCATAATTTCGCCGCCTTTCTTGTTTTGTAATCGCTTTCCCATTCGTCAAGCGTGGGAATATAAAGGGTTATAAGCCTTAAGATATTATCACCCCAACCTATACAAATATGCAACGGCTCGCCGCCGAGCGTTTGCCCCAGCATAAGGCAAGAGGGATAGGGAAAATCGTCGGGGTAATCTTCAATAATTTCACCGCTCCGCATTACGTTCAAAACGTCGAGCAGCGAAATGCCACGCTGCTTTATACGCTTTCGCGCGTGGTCTGTGACAAGCACACTCGCGAAGTTATTGCAATTTGCGCGAATTATCCTCAAAAATTCCTCATTCATTTTCAGCCCTCTTTATATCCTGTTCCAAGAGATCGACTATAAGCCCCGTGAGGCTCTTGCCCCGCCGCTCTGCGTGTGCTTTATAACGTTCTTTCTCACCCTTTCGAACACGGAAGCGGACTTCCTCTAAATTCTCTTTGATATATTTCATTGTTGCCTTTTTTGATACATCATTATACATTCGTTCACCCCCTGTTTTTATTATATCATATTTTTCTATAGCGCACTATATGCGTTTTGTACAAATAGTGCGCTATATATTTGTGCAACTTTTTTCATAAAAAGCCTTGACATATAGTGCGCTATATGGTATAATATAATTACAGAAAGGGA
>DILZ01000029.1:6525-12734 GCA_002425305.1 Ruminococcaceae bacterium UBA5579 | reverse complement strand
TCGCCGCCGAGATCACGGCCATAGAGGACGACCTCAAGGCAGAGATGACAGCTCAAGGAGTTGATGAAATGACGGTAGACGTTTTCAAGCTCCGCTACAAGACCGTAGTTTCCAGCCGCTTTGACAGCAAAGCTTTCAAGGCAACGCACGAGGAACTTTACAAGCAATACAGCAAGCCCACAGAGTGCCGCCGTTTCACGGTAGCATAAAAGAAAGCCCTTGCAGCTGCGAACTGCAAAGGTTCTCCCGGTGGAAGTGTGATACACTAGCCCCCTAACAAGTCTAGTGTACCACATTTCGCTAAGTTTGTCAAGACCGAAAGGAGGAGATTTTTTGAGTAAGCTCAACCCAAAGCCGATTGATATTATCAATGCAGCAATAGCGGAAATTTACGGAGAACAGGCTGTAGACTTGCTAAAGTTTTTTTCAAGGCTGAATGATGATGCGAAGTTTATTATAACTGGGTATGCCGAACATCTGAGCGGACATAACGAATACAAAAAAGCTATAATGCTCCGCATTTCAGAAAATCAAGAAAAACATCGGGCATAAAACATCTATTCGGTGTTAAATTCTATCAAGACAGAAAGGAAAATTTACAAATGAATGCTTATAGATGTGACCTTTGCGGAGATTATTTCTTAAAACACGGTGAATTCCGGATAGCTAGCCTTGCCGGAATGTATTACACCCTGTTCAAAAATGACGCGGGAAATGTGGTTGATATATGCGATCATTGCCGCTGCCGACTTCAAGACGTTTTGGACACTATCAGATATGAAAGAGAACAAGCAGAGCGTGAAGAAGACGAGGAATAGTGCACACAAATTGAGAACTAACGAAGCGCGGGAAACCGCGCTTTTCCTGTATATCCGTTTAATCCGCTCGTATTTCGCGTATAAGGGGCTTTTCCATAACGAGGGGTTATTTCCCATATCGAGAGCAAAAGGCGGCTTGTAGGCGATTTTGCGCGGTTCTCGGAAAGTATACACATACTTTCTATGGCTTGCTACACGTTCCCCCTCACCTAATCACAGCAGATCGAGCGGCTTGTTTTGCCGACACCAACGCAAAGTTACTTTTGATACTTCACTCGTTCCTCGTTTCGTATCAAAAGTCTTTGCGCCCTCCGGGAGTAGAGCCGTGTGGTTTGAAAGTCTTTACTATTTTGGGATATAGCAAATGCGGCTTTAAAAATTGGCTTATTAGCGCGGTTTATTGCGGAAACAGCGCACAAAAGGCGCACAAAAAAGACCTCTGTGCGCCAAAATGGTAGAGGTCATTTCAAGTATTGATTTTGTGCGCCGTTTGTGCGCGAATGATACGATAGCGCACAAAAAACCACTAAACGATACAAAATAAAAAATGCAATAAAGCCGCATAAAAAGAGTCTTTGTTAAACACTATTAAACGATACAAAAAGCAAATAAAGCCTTTGGGGTGGTAGAGGCCGCAGGTTCAAATCCTGTCACTCAGACCAACTAAATGTGACCAAAAAGATATTGTGCCCACAAAAGGCTGTACAAAGCCATTTGTGGGCATAAATCTTTTAAAAAACAGAAATCACCGTCCGTAGATTTTTTCGACAGAAAAGTGGACTTGAACCCTCCCCCTACAAACTTTTCCGGCACTTTTTTGTGCAGATTATTATAGAACGCCTATGAGTGACTTCTCGCAATCGGGAAGTTAGTCATAGGCGTTTTTTTGTTGCTCAAAGTTGTTACCAAATAGATTTTAACGTGACTTGAACCCTTTTAGCAACAAAATTTTCGTGACGGAAATTGTACATACTGCACATACAGAATAAGTTCGAGCTGAGAGCCTGTAAATTACTTCCCACATTATGTGAGAGGCAATTTACAGGCTCTTTTTTTGTTTTCCGATCTAATTCGGGAAAATCAATATAACTTACGGAGGTAACAAAATGAAAAACGAAAACAAGCAGACCAGACCCGACTGCCCGCTGATCGGACAGGACGGGAACATCTTCAATCTTGTCGGGATCGCGTCAAGAACCTTGAAAAGAAACGGCTTATCGGATGAATTCATATGCTTAACGTCAGCGGAGGTTTATCCGAAACCGAATACAACAATCACGAATGGACGCATTATGCTACGCAAAACGCTGCCGAGGAAGGCATGAAGCTCTTGAATTCGGGCAGCGGGATCGACCCCGATTACGGAAAGATATATGTCAATGAGGAAGTACCATTTGAGGAAATTTTCAACGGAACTACATTTCCCGCTTACTTGTGCGATTCCGATTCGTCCCGCACGAAAATGTCATTTCCGTATAATATAGCACATTTTATTTTCCAAGTCAATATTATTGACAACAGTCCGTCTCTGTGCTATAATAAGAATGATCACAAAATATCCGCCGCCAAGTTAAGATACCGATTTTGAGATGACGCTATGTTTACTTGGCATTCCCTTTCGGTCGGATCATGTACAAATATGGGATTTGAGCGGTCGCTTGAACCGCAAAAATAAATTTTGAAAGGAATGGATAAAATGGGACATCTTACAGGAAAAACAGCAATCATTACCGGTGCGGGGAGGGCTGTCCTCAAGGACGGGAGCTGCGGCTCGATCGGCTACGGGATCGCCACGGCTTACGCGAAGGAGGACGCGAACCTCGTTATTACGGGACGCAACGTCAAGAAACTTGAGGACGCGAAGGAAGAACTGGAAAGACTTTACGGTATAAAGGTGCTTACCGTTCAGGCGGACGTAAGCGCGGGGAGCGACAATGAGGCGGTTGTGAAAAACGTGATTGACCGGACGATTGAGACGTTCGGAAGAATCGACGTCCTGATCAATAACGCGCAGGCCTCTGCTTCGGGCGTTCCGCTCGCGGATCACACGACGGATCAGTTCGAGCTTGCACTTTTCTCGGGTCTGTACGCGACCTTCTATTATATGAAGGCCTGCTACCCCTATTTAAAGGAGACGAAGGGCTCGGTCATCAACTTCGCTTCCGGCGCGGGGCTGTTTGGGAACTTTGGACAGTGCTCCTATGCCGCCGCGAAGGAAGGGATCCGCGGTCTGACGAGAGTAGCCGCGACGGAATGGGGAAAAGACGGGATCAATGTCAATATCGTCTGCCCGCTCGCCTGGACGGCGCAGCTTGAGCAGTTCGAGGAGGCTTATCCCGACGCGTTCAAGGCGAACGTTCATATGCCGCCGATGGGGCATTACGGAAACTCCGAGATGGAGATCGGCAGAGTGTGCGTCCAGCTTGCTTCGCCCGATTTCAAGTATATGACGGGCGAGACGCTTACGCTTGAGGGCGGTATGGGGCTTCGTCCGTAAGGAAAGGTTGTCTTTTGATTTAATTGTAGGACTGCGGAATGCGCCGTTTTTTGTGGCTTTGTAACTATGCTGAAAATTGTTAAAAAAGCCACGGGCAAACAGGATGCGGTGAACTCGTCAAATTATATAAGCCTAGATTGTGAATCAAAGAACGAATTTGACAATACAGACGACTTATATCCGGGCAGCACTTATGAGATGCATGTTATCCGTCGTTAGATTTACCGAACAACAGTTAACAAATCGTTGTTTTTGCGGCAAAAGTTACGCTCCGCCTAAGAGCCTGTAAATTGTTTCTCTATTTATGAGAGGCAGTTTACAGGCTCTTTTTTATTATCCGACAATGTTTGGGAATAACAATATAATCCATAAGCCTCGCGTGAGGCTTAAATATAATTATGGAGGAAAGAAATGATTAAAGCAACAATTCAAAACAGCCCGTACTGCACGGAGATACGATTTCCTGTGTACGCACTATCCGCTGACGCGGATAATGCTGAAACAGAGCTGTCAAAAAGTTCGGAGAACTTGGCATGAACACGCATCACCTCACACCTATAGCGACGGTGCTTGAAATCGAGCCTTGCGGTTTTCCGGCTTGTCGTGGTTTGGTTAAAAGAATGGCGGAATACGACTTGCTGAGCTCCAATATTTTATTTTTTTATATGACGAGCGATATACCACATAGCATAACCACTTTTCGACTTTTCGGTAGATATTGTGTATACCTTCATTTTAGTCAAAACAGTTGAATTTGTCAAGTCTTTTTATCACAAAACACCAATTAACATTATCGACAATATACTTACATTTTGGCAACAAATGAAAATGTGAGTGATTTTTCGTAGTATGCCGACGTTTAATAAGCTTTAACTGCCGAAGTGTGTCTGCCATATAACAATTTCTCGCTCTCGTAATCAAAACCGCTTTAAAGAATGTGTTGATTTTTACAAATTTAAATTCAAGTTATCGTTTTGTATCAGCCATTTTCTGCCATTTTATGAAAAGTAAAGTTTTAATTATTATACAAGAGAAGAAGAAAAATCAAATTTTTTGAAGAATTTTTAAAAAACCTATTGACAAATCGATTGAAGTGCTATATAATAAGAATGTAATTAAAATTAGTTGCTAACGGAGGGAGAACAATGATATCAAAAAGATTAGTCGTCCAAAAAAGCTTTCGTATAGAGGCTAATATGGAAAATGATTTGGAATTGCTGTCTCAAAAGCTGAACCGCCCGCAAAACGAGTTGGTGAATGCTGCGCTTAATCAGCTGATGATTGAAAATGCGGAATGGTTCGCCGAGGATTACTTAATAGACTTATGCGCGGATTTTCTTGATAAAAAAATCTCCGAACTTGATATTGAAATATCTTGTTTTAAGGCACATTTTAAGGACACCGGAGATAGAATTGAATACAGTTTTGATATTGAATTATCAAACTTTACCGAACACTGCAATTCGGTTTGTTGCACTAATGACGAAATAGGTTACACTCTTCTCAGGAATGAGCTAAAGGAGTATGCTGTTATAATCGGTCACGAATCAACGGAGATCCAAAATTATCTCCACAATCGTTTTGATTATATTTATGCTCGTGAAAGCGTTATCCAAAAGTTTGATCGTCATGACCTTATAATGAGGAATGTTGGGATCTCTCCAAACGATCCCGAATACAATTTGCTTAAGCCTGAGGAAAATAACGAAAACAAAGACGCGGGTTCAAAGAAAAAGAAGGGGGAATGAATATGGAACGGTGCATTTGGAACGGGAATTTGATTGATATAAACGATTATCTCCGTCCTTTTGAAAAGTCAAGGGAGATTCGAACCGCCAGCGACAACGGAGAACTGCTATGTATAGAACCTAATTGTCTTTGCAGAACACTGGTTTTTTGCCACGGTCAAATACGAAAGCCCTATTTACGTCATAGGGACAACGTGGAATGCTATTATGAAGAATTTGAAAAACGGGATACTCCAAGAATTAAAAAAATTAGGGATAAATTATATGATCTTTTTATAGGCAGAGGACACAATGTTAAACAAATAGTTAGATTTCCCACAGGGCGGCACTATGCTCACCTTTTGTTTGATTCAAACGGTAAGAAAATCGTATTGCAGATTGCAGATAAATCCTTAAATAAAAGGCAATGCGACGCTATTGTTTCTGAATGTGAAAGCAGCGGTTACTTGTTAAATTGGATAGTAATCGGAGATACAAACCGCTATCAAGATGATGTGTATAATTATTATATTTCAAGATTTGTTTTCAACACCTCGTCCGACCACACTTTGATAATCATAAATGAAAATGCCGACAGAATTACACAAACCCCTATGGCACACCGCAGATACTATAACAATGATTTTGGTTTTTGTGCCAAGGGAAAATTAGAGAAGTTGGTGTTGAAAGATGATAAATTCGGCATTGATGATATCGACTTGAAATATCAGCAATGGAGAAATCAGCAAGCAGAACGTGATAAAAAGCTACGTGAGAAATCGGCACAAAATGAACGGATTTATCACACATATGATATCAACCATGAAAATAACATCATCAAAAGAGGGATTTCACCTTTATCAACAAAATTGTTTGAAAACGAATTGAAGCCAGGAGTGCGTTTTGATCACAAAAACCACGGTAGTGGTATAATTACAAAAATAGAAGACAATATGGTATATGTAAAGTTTGCTAATGGCTGTCAAGATTCTTTTTTTGTTTCACACTTTATGAGTAGTTCCTTGATAAAAATTCTTAAATAATCTAACCTTCATATAAATTTAGCAAGTCGTCAGCAATTTGTGGTTTTATCTTTTTCCCTCTACTTAACTTATAATCCGTAACAATCCTCCGCCCGATGTCAACAGCTCGGGCGGCTTGTCCATA
>DILZ01000029.1:3500-6489 GCA_002425305.1 Ruminococcaceae bacterium UBA5579 | reverse complement strand
TATACATAGTATACCACATTCCAGGATATTTTGTGCCTATTATGGCAACAGAACCCGCATAGAGCTGCTCATCGAGCGGTTTCGTTGATGTGTAATAGCTAAAGGAACGCATATGGATACGCTTCAGGTGGAGGCTTCGGGATACAGGCTGATACAGTTTTCCCGGCGTGGGGTTTGCCTTTACAAATGCGGCAACGAGCGCTACTGTCTGTGCGTGAAAGCGCCCGATCACAAGGCGGCTCTGTTCGGTTCGGCGGGAGGCAGATAATTTTCCTCTTGCTTTTTGCGGGGGAATGTGGTATACTATGTATAAGTAGAAAGGGTGATTATTGTGATCGATACGGAATATAAAACAAATGTCGTAACGGGCGAGGCACTGAAAGCAATGACAAACGAGGTGCAAAATCTTGAAAAGCGCGATTGTTACAGCGGTTTGATGAAATATCTGAAATCCCAATACGGCAGCCGCGTTTGTGTTCTCTATGGGCTTCGCCGAACGGGAAAAACCACAATGCTCCAGCAAGCTATCGGGGAAATGCCCTTGTCCGAATGCGCATATTTAAAGGCGAAGACCACCGACACCATGGCGGATATGAACGGCGATTTGAAGCTGCTGTATAAAAACGGTTTCAGATATGTTTTCATTGACGAGGTCACTCTGCTTGAAGATTTTATTGATTCGGCGGCATTGTTCTCGGATATTTTTGCGGCACAGGGAATGAAAATCGTGCTGTCGGGAACGGATTCTCTCGGCTTTTGGCTCACGCTGAACCAGGAGCTTTACGACCGCGCGGCTATGATCCACACTACATTTATCCCCTTTCACGAACACAGCAGACTGCTGAAAATCAACGACCTTGACGAGTATATTCGCTTTGGGGGAACGCTTCGTGCGGGAGAAACCGATTTTGACGATAAGGAACTGTTTTCCGATGAGGTGAGCTTCCGCGACGATGAGTCGACACGCAGATATATTGACACGGCAATTTGCAGAAACATTCAAAATAGTCTCGCGTTTTATGAAAACGGCGGGCATTTCAGGCATTTGTACGATCTGTATAAAGCCGGTGAGCTGACAAACGCAATTAACCGCATCGTTGAGGATATAAATCACAGATTTGTTGCTGACACTATAATAAATAAATTCAAATCTCACGATCTGGGAACTGCGGCGGCAAATCTGCGTAAAGAACAAAGCGAAGAACTGCGCACTGACATTTTTGACCGAATCGACATTAACGCGGTAACCGAAAGGCTTATGGCGATTTTGGATATTCGTAACCGGGAGAACATGACGATCGGCATTACCGAAGCGCACATTTCAGAAATAAAGGAATATTTGAAGGCACTGGATCTGATCGTTGACTGCCCCGTTGAGTCTACGGTTCAAAAGGCGATGCCTGTGGAACATATCCTGTTTACTCAACCCGGAATGAGATTCTGTCAAGCTCAGGCTCTTGTACACTCGCTTATGAAAGACGATGTTTTTTCCTTGGCAAGCGAGCAGGAGAAGGCTGTTGCGGCAGCAAGAATCCTTGACGAGGTGCGAGGACGAATGACAGAGGATATTGTTCTTCTTGAAACCGCGAAGCAGCTTGGCAAGGAATTCAAGGTGTTCAAGCTTCAATTCGCAAGGGGCGAGATGGATATGGTCATATACAGCCCCGATTTGAACTCCTGCGAAATCTATGAGATCAAGCACAGCGCCGAGAATGTTCCCGAGCAGTACCGACATCTTATCGACGACGAAAAATGCGCGCTTACCGAGCAGCGCTTCGGTAAAATTACAAAGCGGACGGTTTTGTATAATGGCGAGGATTTCACAGAGGAAAACGGTATCGAATACAGAAACGTAAGCGAATTTCTGAAGCACCTGCCGCAATTTGCGCAGGATTTAGCTCAAAGCAATGACCCTCTGCAAGGAATGTATTTCGGAATGTAAAAATAAAAATTTGCCCGACAGTAATGTCGGGCATTTTGTTTTGAAAGGAAGCACACAATGGCAGTATCCTCTGCGGTAATAAAAGCGATTGCTACGGCGGCGACCGATAAGCGCACCTGGAAAGCGCTCGCCATACTGTTGGCGGCGATTTTTATGCCGTTAATTCTGCTGATACTGATGATTGCAGGAATGGTCTTGTGGGTGGAATCGGCAAATAAACGCTCTGCTTGCTTACGGATGAGCAGTGCGAGGAATATGGTTCAACTCTTCTCGCAGCCGCACGAAATAATGCCGGAAGAAGTGAAGATGGATATGCGGATCGATCTCATTGGGTTTTAGGAGGTGGTCATGGTGAAAAATACGATAACAATTACGCTTGACGATAAAAAAGTTCAGGCGCTGAAGTTGTATCTGTCGGAGAAGAAAACCTCGCTCGATGAGCAACTCTCCAATTATGCCGAGCAGCTTTACGGCAAGGTCGTGCCGCAGAACGTGCGCGATTATGTCGATATGACGGCTAAACAGCAAAATGCGGTCAAGCCGAAAACCGCTCACGCCAAACCGAACGATCTGCCGTGACCGATTTTGAGGCGGCTGTGTCGAGCCGTGTGCGGCTTTGGCACAAAGGTAGGGTAAGTTTTACCTCTGCACCGTTCTCGGACGGATTTGGGGCAGTTTTCGCGGAGTTTGTGAAACGGCTCTGCAATTGACGCGAGGGCGGTTCGGGGGTATGATTTTGATGCAAGTTAAAAGCTCGGCGTTGCCGAGCCGATACTGCGTCGGGCAAANNGCCCGCCGCTAAAGCAAATATTGAAATTTTAGAGAGGGGTTGTAAAATGGAGAAATCCAGAAATTCGGAGTTGCAGACTCCGAAAAATACGGCGGTTGAGGGAAATGCGGAGGGGTTCTCGAATAAAATAAAGTTCCCCTTGTGGCTTTATCCCAAGACAATGGAGGAAGTGAATTACCGCTTTGAGAACGATAACTGCGGCTCTCGGAGCGAATTCATTGAGAAAGCGATAAACTTTTATATCGGCTATCTCAAGC
>DILZ01000029.1:0-3427 GCA_002425305.1 Ruminococcaceae bacterium UBA5579 | reverse complement strand
TCAAGATCGCTGTGGAGCTTGGAAAACTCGCTCACACGATTGCTGCGGCGAATGAGGTTGACGAGAATACTCTTCACGAACTTCACGCGATGTGCGTTGACGAGGTGCGGCACATCAACGGTGTAATTAATTTCGAGAGTGCTGTGAAATTTCAGAACGAGTAAATTTTATTTCATTTTTTTATGTACAACACATCACAAGTGTAATGCCCGGTATTCCCAAGCGGCTTGTCAATCCGTGTGAAGCCGTATTTCTCATAAAACATTTGAGCTGCGATCATGTTACCGAACGTTTCAAGATAGCAGCGGTCAAAATATTTTCTCGCGTGATCCAGCGCGATCTCGATGAGCTTGTGTGAGACTCCGGTGCTTCTCACTTCGGGAATGCAGTACATTTTCTGCAGCTCACAAACGCCGTCTGCTCCGACGAGCGGTGCGATACCTACTCCGCCGACAACTCGGTCGGTTTCGGCTACCCAATATTTTGTGGTATCCGTGTTATAAATTTCGGAGAACCGTCCGAGATCGGGATCTTCCCATGCAGTTCCCTCACGGTTTCCGTTAAATTCAATCAGGCAGTTTCGGATAATAAGCCCAACAATGCTGTTATCTTTAAATTGGATTTCTCTAATAGTGCAATTCATTTTTCTGACCTCCCGAATTTTATTATATCATACGGAAGATAAATTGTCAATATTATTAAAAAACACTTGACAACTGCTTAATGTTCGTGGTATACTGAAATAAAAATGGAGGAAATTCTATGCCGAGAGGAAAAAAGAATTCTACAACAAACACGGCTGCAAAAGCCGCAAGTAAAACTGTTGCCGAGCCTATTAAGGAAAAGGCGGCTGCTTCCGAAACTAAAAGCGTGAAGCCTACTGCGAAGAAAAAAGCCGCAGTTCCTAAAAAGGCAACTACGGCAAAATCTTCTGCAAAAACTCGTACCGTCAAAAAGAGACTGCGACTTCTGTTACACTAGTTGAAACGGGAGTTTTAAAGAGCGCTGTGGTGGAAAATGCTGAAAAGGAAGCAAAGAAATCCGCTGCTAAAACTGCAAAAAAAGCGGCTCCCAAGACAACGAAGAAAGCAACAACCAATTCTGCAAAGAAAACCTCGGCTGCTGCGACAGGAGTAAAAAAGCCGGCTGTTAAGAAAACCGCAAAGGGAAAATCCGACGAGGTTTTGATACAGAGCAGCGGCAAAGACTACACGCTTGCCGAAATTACGGAAACTTGCAAGAACGCTTATCGCGGCGGCACTTGCAAGCAGATCAAGAGCATAAAAGTGTATGTCAAGGCGGAGGGTAACCAACTGAAAGCGTATTATGTTGTCAATGACAGTATAAGCGGATCTGTGGTTCTGTAAGCAGAACTGTAAATAAAAAAATAGCGGCACGGTTTTGGACTGTGCCGCTTTTTATCTTACTAAATAGACTATTATTGGTTATACGCTTGAAATATCAACTTCAATATCATTTCCCCATATATCATTCGACTTTATTAATAATGTTCCGTTTATGAAATCAAAGTGATTGGTTTCATTCGTATATTCAGGCATAAAATCTCTTGCGTATATATCATTCCCTTCAATTATCACAATAGCATTCTTACTGGTTACTTCTGCATAAATGTAAAGTATGTCATTAAAAGGATTAATTCTTGATGAAATTAACACACGAGCACGATGTCGTTTGCAGTTTTCTTTTCTATACTCTACATAACGTTTAATTGCAGAGTATGAAGCTGAAATTTCACCTGGTGTTAGTTTTTTATCCATATTTATCCCCTAAATCCTGTCTTATCAAAATGTTTCCTTGTCAAAAATATTATACCATATCAAAATGGAAAAGTCAAGTACGGAAGGAATTATATCTATGCCCCAAATAATCGTCTGCCCAAAATAATCGTCACCAGCTGCTACATTAAGTCTACCGCCCACAAGAAGCTCGGTAACCATATCAAGTACATCGCCACCCTTGAAAAAGCGATTTTTAGGACGGTTCTAGCAATGGGAGCAAGAAATACGAGGACATTGATGAAGATCAAACCGAGTTTGAAAATCAAGGAATGTCGATGAGAAGGTGAGTTAAGTCACCATGTCGAAATCCGAACAACTAAATTCGGATTTCGACAAAATTGGAAATTTTCAGCGGCTTTTCATTTGGTTAAAACTAACATAGTTTAATGCGAGAATTTGACAAATGATACAAAAATCGTGCATTTCACGCAAAATTTCGACATCTTGCGCAAGGACGCGTGCGATGGACAATTTCCAGTTGGAAAATTGGTTGATTTATTTTTTGCGATATGGTAAAATTGTAATAGGTATATATTATTTATCGCTTACATTTATTTTGTTTCTGGGGTGCTTAGCTGAAAGGATCTCCTTTTGCTTCGACATGGAAACATGAGTGTAAATTTGAGTTGTGGCGATGGAGCTATGTCCCAATAGTTTTTGAATATAGCGTATATTGACATCCTCCTCAAGAAGAAATGTCGCAAAAGAATGTCTGAACATATGGGGAGTAATATGTATATCGCTTTTCACAAGCAACGCATATTTATTTATCATAGATCTTACGGATTGTTCGGTCAGACGGTTGCGCAGCTTATTGACAAAGAAGTAACCGCACGTTGAAATTTCATGTTCAAATAATCGTTGATAATTTTCAATGGATTTTTGGACGTTGGGGTTTTCGATCTGAATAATTCGCTCTTTAGACCCCTTTCCGTAGAATTTCACAGTGTGGTCAAACATATTCACGGTTTCCAATGTGAGCATACATATCTCGGCTACCCTTGCGCCCGTTGCAAATAACAATTCCAGTACGGCTACATCCCTTGAGGCGGATTTCTTTTCATAATCCGTTGATGCCGAGCGCAATTGAACGTATGCGGCTGCCAAAATAGCCTCGATTGTTTTAAGAGGAATTGTTTTTGGAAGAACAGCAGGCTCACGAAAAGAAGTGTCTATTTTATCAAACGGACTGGTTTCGATTACATCTTCAATCATAAGGTAGTGGGTAAACGCTTTAAGGGTCGCAATTTTGCGGCGGGCAGTCTTTGGCTTGAAGGTGTTGTGCAGAAACGAAATGTAGCTGCATATAGATTCCTTATCGAATGAGCCATGAGAATAAACTTCAAAATGGCTTAAATCGGTTCTATATGCTTTTATTGTTTTGCTGCTTAAGACCTTTCTATCCTTGCAGTAGCTTAAAAAGGCCACGCTTTGTATTGATAAATCGAACATTCAATTGTTCCTCCTAAAAATAATGATACATCATAATTATATATGATAGTGTTGTTATTTGTCAAATCGAATTTAGAGTTCGAATTTTGGCTTAAATCGTGTCTAAAATGGTGGGAGGAATATCGGCAGGCAATGTAATTGTTATGAAACACAGGATAACATTAAATTATCGGAGG
>DILZ01000103.1:13865-21188 GCA_002425305.1 Ruminococcaceae bacterium UBA5579 | reverse complement strand
CGGTGTGGTCGCCGATGATCTTTATGGAGTTCTTGTTCGCGCCAACGGTACCGTCCGAACCCAGACCCCAGAACTTGCAGCAGGTCGTGCCCTCGGGAGTGGTGTTGGGGTTCTCGGTGATCGGGAGAGAAAGGTTGGTAACGTCGTCCTCGATACCGATAGTAAAGCGAACCTTGTCCTTATTGTTGTAAACCGCGATGATCTGAGCGGGATTGCAGTCCTTAGAACCGAGACCGTAACGTCCGCTGAATACGGGAACGTCCGCGAACTTACCCTCGCGCTTGAGAGCAGCAACAACATCGAGATACAGCGGCTCGCCGAGAGAGCCCGGCTCCTTCGTTCTGTCGAGAACGCTGATCTTCTTAACGGTTGCGGGGATAGCGTCAACAAACGCGGTGGAAACGAACGGTCTGTACAGTCTTACCTTTACAAGACCTACCTTGCGTCCGTTAGCGTTCATATAGTCGATGGTCTCCTCGATAGTATCGCATACGGAGCCCATAGCAACGATAACCTCTTCAGCGTCTGCCGCGCCATAGTAGTTGAACAGCTTGTAGTCCGTGCCGATCTCCGCGTTGACCTTGTCCATATACTCGGTAACAACGTTCGGGATATTGTCATAGTAGGGGTTGCAAGCCTCGCGAGCCTGGAAGAAGATGTCGGGGTTCTGAGCCGTACCGTGAAGAACGGGATGCTCGGGGTTGAGCGCTCTGTCGCGGAACGCCTGAATGGAATCCCAATCGACCATTTTAGCGAGTGTATCATAGTCCCAAACCTCGATCTTCTGGATCTCGTGAGAGGTTCTGAAGCCGTCAAAGAAGTGCAGGAACGGAACTCTGCCCTTGATAGTTGAAAGGTGAGCTACCGCGCCGAGGTCCATAACCTCCTGAGGATTGGTAGCGCAGAGCATTGCGTAGCCGGTCTGGCGGCAAGCGTAGATATCGCTGTGGTCGCCGAAGATGGAAAGCGCGTGAGAAGCTACCGCGCGTGCGGAAACGTGGATAACGTTGGGGAGCAGCTCACCCGCGATCTTATACATATTGGGGATCATCAGAAGCAAGCCCTGAGAAGCGGTGTAAGTAGTAGTCAGCGCGCCTGCGGAAAGCGAGCCGTGAACAGCGCCCGCCGCGCCTGCCTCGGACTGCATTTCAACGACCTTAACTTCCTCGCCGAAAATGTTCTTTCTGCCTGCCGTTGCCCAGGAATCGGTTACCTCCGCCATTACGGAAGACGGTGTGATGGGGTAAATAGCCGCAAGATCGGTAAACGCGTATGAAACGTGACCCGCAGCGTTATTGCCGTCCATCGTTAGCTTTTTTCTTGCCATTGGATTTGTTCCTCCTAAATACATAAGTTTATTGCGGAAAAAAACGCGCCCGACACCCCGCCCTTAACACCCGTCCGGCGAAAAGTTCTGCGCGGTCTGTCGGCACATAGTCCACCGCATATTACATCTTCTATTGTAGCACATTTTTTTGCATTTTGCAATAGAATTTCAAAAAAATTTTGAGAAATTTTGGTGAAAGAACACATAAAGTTTTTCGGAAGTCTGCCGACAAGGCACAAAAAAGCGCGGGAATCGATCTCCGCGCTTTGCCTGTTCAATTTAAGCCGCCAAATCAAGTGCCGCTCTTTATGCATTTTGCGTTGTAGCTTATCAAAAATACGCCCGCCGCAACTATCATATAAGCACCTATGTTGAGCTGAGCAGCGTTGAACTTTCCAGTCACTATATTCAAATGCTTCATTATGTATGCGCTAAACCCGATCTGTGTAGATGCAGGAGCGATAATGAAGTTTCCGACAAAGCCGATAAGCGAAATTCCCGCACCGATCCCGGAAACAGACGGCGGCGCCGCTTTTGTGACAAGATCGATAACCAACAGCACTACCGCGCTGGCAAACATTGCTATCGCAAATATACGAGCCACCATACACAAAGTGCTCATATTGCGAATAGCATCAATGGAATTAATCTGCTTTATCCTTCTGAAAACAAACGCCGTTATAGCAGCGACGACCGCAAAGACGCAGCCCAAAATTCTGATGACATTGCGGATAACATTCACCTTATTACCTTCCATAACCATTCTCCTCAATATGTAATTAATGTTGTAAGCTCACCCCTGCTCTTCCCGAGTGCCGTTCGTAAAACACGCTGAAAAACACAAAGGTATCCTTCTGTGTATATTATATCACAAACTTATCACATTGTCAAGGGGGTGTTCGATTTTTCTATTGAAACAACACAAACTATCCTTTTGCAATGTCGGATATCGCTCGTTTCACCAGCTTTTTAAACAGCGGAGCAACGCGATCGGCGGTTTCCTGGACCTCCTTGTGCGAAAGCGGATTGCTCGAAATGCCCGCCGCAAGATTGGATATGCACGAAATGCCGCATATCTCCATTCCGCAGTGACGCGCCGCTATCGCCTCGACGGCGGTCGACATTCCCACGGCGTCAGCGCCCAAGCGTCCGTAAGCGCGTATCTCGGCGGGAGTTTCGTAATTCGGTCCGGTCGTCTGTATATACACGCCGCGCTGCAAGGGAACGCTCTCTGCGGCGGCGGAGTTCTCGATTATCGTGCGCAGACGGCGGCTGTATACCTCGCTCATATCGGGGAAGCGCGTGCCAAGCTCCTCGATGTTCGCGCCAATAAGCGGCGACGGCACGGACAGCGTGATGTGGTCGCATATCAGCATAAAATCTCCCGCCTTGAACGACGGATTGATACCGCCCGCCGCGTTGGTGAGAAACAGCGTTTTCGCGCCCATAAGGTGCATAAGGCGCGTCGGAAGTACAACGTCCTGAACCGA
The DNA here is from genome assembly GCA_002425305.1 of Ruminococcaceae bacterium UBA5579. Classification (GTDB taxonomy): domain Bacteria; phylum Bacillota; class Clostridia; order Oscillospirales; family Ruminococcaceae; genus CAG-115. Next base: position 18,371 of record DILZ01000103.1, on the reverse strand, counting down.
ATAGCCCTCATAATAATGCACTCTGCCCTGCATTGCGACAATGGGAACTCCGCCCGAATATCCGAACACGAACTGTCCCTTGTGACCCGCGACGGTGCTGGTCGGAAAGCCCGGTATCTCGCTGTAAGGCAGCGTTTCCTTCACGTCCATAGTGTCGCAGAAGTCGCCCAATCCGCTCCCTAAGATAAGCGCAAGCTCCGGCTTGAACGTCACTTTCTTCTCCACCGCCTCGCGGCATTTCATCAGCTTTTCGTAAACCTCGTTCATAAAATTTACCTCCGTTATTTTAGAACCGACGATTTGAGATTTTTGCGGTTTCCCCGCCGAAAACGGGGAAACCGCCATTAAATCGGCGTTTCCTTAGTTTTTATGTGCAATAAAGAAAAATCTCGGGAACCTGAAGATGATCTCGCCGTTAGCCTGCTTCGGGTACTCCTTTTCAAGCTCCGCCGAAATGTCCGCGATAAACTCCGCGCCGTCCTCGTCCGACAACGCAGCGAGATATGTGCGAAGTCCCGTGGAACGATACCACTCAACAATGCTCTCGATGCCGGGCATACGGTGACAATAGGTCGTCTGCCAAAGCTCAAAATCGTCCGTAAGCCCGCTTAAAATATCAAAGTACTCCGACTGCGTAAGCGTGCCGAATATCCGCTTTTCCAAAAATTTTTCGCTCCACTTTTCGCTTTCTGAGATCTGCGCAATTATTTTGTGAATCGGCTCATCAAAGTTCATCGGTATCTGAACCGCAAGCGTTCCGCCTTTCCTTAACAGCTTGAATACTTTTGGCAGCAGCTCCCGATGATCTGGCAGCCACTGAAAGCAGGCGTTTGAGAAAACAACGTCAAATTTATCGTTATATTCACTTATGTCCTTGCTTAAATCAAGCTGAACAAAATCGAGATCGGGATTTTCAGAACGCGCCTTTTGCAGCATATTCCCGCTATAATCCGCTCCTATTATATGCGCGTTAGGGAAACGGTTTTTCAGCACGCGCGTACTGTTTCCCGGACCGCACCCGAGATCGATTATCTCACGCGGAGAGCCGTCCAGCCGCGCTGTCAGATCGATTGCGGGCTGAGTTCTCTGTACCTTGAATTTCAGATACTGTTCGCTGTTCCAATCGGACATTTGCTTCTCCCTTCGGATACTCTAAAGTGCTTTCGCCTTAGGTTCGCACATTGTTATCTCGCCGCGATATATTTCGATAACGCCCGCGCGGTTCTCGTTCAATATCCAGACGCCCGCCGACACAGCCAGCACGTCGTTTAGGCAAGAGAGCGCACGCTTAAAGCGGCACTTTATCGGCGGAACGCTCATATCGGAAAACACGATAACGCACGGGAAATCAGGCAGCCGCGACAGCTCGTCAAGCGACGCGCCCGCTGACCTGTAACGCTTGAGATCAAGCCGCCCGTTGTCGGTAAAGTGCAGACTGCGGAGCAGCAGCTTCTCCTCAAACTTACGCACGACCTTGTAGCTGCCGAGTGCCGCCTTACACTTTTCAAAGCTCGTCATCTTCTCCCCCGAAAACATCGTACATTATCGGCTGCGAAAACATCTCCAAGTCCTCGCTTATCCACAGCGGCTCGCCCTCGCGGACTATGTGAAAGCGGTAAGTCCACCGCCCGCCATCCTCCGACATTATCGCGCATATCCGTTCGCTGTATTCGGACTGAAGCCGCGCGTTGAACTGCGCGAAAAACTGCATAGCGAACGCGGACGTTATCTTCTTTTTCGGGAACATCAAGTTTATCAAAACCTCGTTGTGCCACGCCTCAAACTCCACCCTGTCGGAAACGTTTTCGGCGTTCGCCTTGCCGTTGTGCGTTGCCAGAAACAGACAGCCATTCTCGTACTTCAAGTCGCCAAAGAGCTTTTCGATACGCTTTTCCGTTGCTGCAAAATCGTTCGGCGACAGCTCGCCGCTTTTTATCAAAAGAGCCTGCATACGCTTGTTGCATCTCATCGCTTATCCCTCAATTCCACCGTAAATTCCGTGCCCCCGCCAACGCTTTGGGGCGCAGCGTCCTGCTGCGCCTTTGCGCGTTGGCTTTGCGACTTCGTGTCGCCGCCAACCTCGGAGTGTACAAAAATCTCTCCCCCGCACAGCTCGACTATCTTCTTTACAAGCGGAAGTCCCAATCCGTTTCCCTTTGTCGCGTGAGAAGCGTCCGCCTGATAGAACTTCTCGAAAATGTACGGCAGAGCCTCCTCCGGGATACCGCAGCCGCTGTCCTTTACCTTCACGATTATCAAGCCGTTTTCGCGCTTTAATGACACGGAAATCGCGCCGTTTTCCGGCGTGAACTTCACCGCGTTGTCGAACAGATTGTTCCAGACGTGCGCCAGCAGCGATTCGTTCCAATAAAACCGCACCTCGTCCAGGTCCATATCGATATCGATGTTTTTTTCGCTCCACTGCGGCTCCAAGCGTATCATACAGTCGCGCAGCTGCTCGTCAAGCGAAAAATCCGTCTTTTCGGTGATGATGTCCTTATTTTCCAGATTTGTTATCAGCAAAGTGTTCTGCGACAAAACCGAAAGATACTCCGTTTCGTCGAGGATTATTTTGGAGAACTCCCGCTGCTGCTCCGGCGTGAGGTCGCCTTCGTAGAGCTGCCGCGCAAATCCGCGTATCGAAACAAGCGGCGTTTTGAACTCGTGTGAGAAGTTGGAGATGAAGTCCTGGCGGAACATTTCGGTATTGCGCAGCTCCTCGATCATCTCGTTGAAGTCGTGGATAAGCTCGCGCAGCTCTTTGATCGTGTGGCGTTCCATCCAGCCGACCTCAAGCACCGCGTTGAAATCGCCGCCCGTTACGCGCTTTGTGGCCTTAACAAGCTCCGAAAGCGGCTTTAGCACCGTGTTTCCGATTATAAACGCAAGCAGCGAGCCTATAAAAAAGCTCGCGATTATCGAGCCTACGACCTGAATGGTATTGTTTGTGCCGCCATACAAAAAGCCGATAACGATAGTGGCGGTAAACGACAGTATCTCCGACGCAAGAATGATGATCGCCGACAGGATCGTCAGCTTCATTCCAAGACGGTTTACCACCCTGAACGGATTTTGTTTGTTTCTCATCAAATTTCACATTCCTTTCGGAAAACTACGCTATCGCTTCTCTTGTTAACTATAACTCCGTAAAATACGGGCAAATATCCTCAAACTCCCCCGATTTAAGACGGAAACCTTTCGGTATCGTTCCCAGCTGCGTGAACCCCAGCCGCTCGTACAGATGCCGCGCGTGAACGTTCGTTTTTACCACCGCGTTAAATTGCAGTATCTTGAATCCGAGCCTCCGCGCTTGCTCCATACAGTCCAGAACGAGCTTTTCTCCGACGTGCCGTCCGCGTTTTCCGGCGCTCACCGCGTAACTCGCGTTGCAGATATGTCCGCACCGACCCACGTTGTTCGGGTGGAGAATATACAGTCCGCAAACGCCGCCCTCATCGACTGCAACGCCGCAACAGCTCTGCGCCGCGAAAAACTCCGCGCCCGTTTCTTCGGTGAGCCGCTCCTCCTGCGGAAACGCGCTGCCCTCGTCCACGACCTCGTTCCATATCCTTATCATAGCGTGCAGATCGCCGAGCGTGTATTCCCGTATCAACATAATTACCTCAACCGATAGCTATCAATTGTTCTTGATCGCCTTATACCCCAACCCGCGAACCGTCACGATAGAGAAATCGGGGTTGTCCTTAAAGCGGTCGCGCAGACGGTTGATATGCACGTCCACCGTGCGAGCCTCGCTGTCGGAATCCATAGCCCAAAATTCCTCCATAAGATTATTCCGTGTGAACGTTTTTCCCGGAAACGAGAGCAGCTTGAACAATATCTGAAATTCCTTGCGCGGAAGCACGGTGGAAACGCCGTCACGCACCACCGTAAACGAATCGTATATCAGCTCCGTGCCGCCCACGGTCAGCTTCTGCTCCTCGCTTATCTTGCTGCGGCGCAGCAGTGCCTTGATACGCAGCAGCATCTCCATTTCGTCCACGGGCTTTACCATAAAGTCGTCCGTGCCAAGCACAAAAGACCTGCGCATATCCTCGGACGTATCCTTTGCCGTGATTATCAACACCGGCACATTATTCCCGTCATCACGCAGCGCTTTTAGCGTACCGTAGCCGTCAATCTTCGGCATCATCACATCGAGTATCATCAGATCGACGTGCTGCTCCGCAATGACCTCCAGCGCCCGTTCGCCGTTTTCCGCAGTGAACACGCGGTACCCGTTCTTTTCAAGGGTATACTCGTAAAGTCTGCGGATATTCGCCTGATCGTCCACAACCAAAATATTAAACATATTTTAAAGGAATTTCAAAATTCCGGCTAGCCTACGTTTCGCTTTGCTGCACTTCGGCTGACACTTTTTGAAATTCACTGTTCTCCCTTCACTTGATTTTAGTTTTGTCTTGCTTTTGATGCGCCGCCAATACGTTACAGCTTGTCCGCAAGCTCCGTCACGAACTCCGCAAACCCTTCGCGCGGAAAAGACAG
>DILZ01000103.1:13480-13769 GCA_002425305.1 Ruminococcaceae bacterium UBA5579 | reverse complement strand
CGAGCCGCTCTGCCAGACGCTGTACCGCCGCTCCCTTGTTCAGCTTTCGTGGGATAACGTAAACCTTTTCTCCGGTAAAAAAACATTCGCACGTCTTGCCTTCCCCAAGATATTTCAGCGTTTCGCAAGGGTCGGAGCTTTTCGTAAACANNACCCTTCGCGCGGAAAAGACAGCTTGTCCGGCGCGGTTATCATATCCTTTGGGATATCCTGGGTAAAGACCGCCGTTTGCGCCGCGTTAAGCATCGAAATATCCATAAGACTGTCACCCGCCGCCGCGAACTCCGAC
>DILZ01000103.1:11853-13369 GCA_002425305.1 Ruminococcaceae bacterium UBA5579 | reverse complement strand
GGGTCGGAGCTTTTCGTAAACAAAAAAAGTCCGTCCACTAGCCGCACCTCAAAGGTCCTCCGGATGTCGCGCTCCAAAAATCCCCGAAACCGCGACAGCTCGTCCGCACAATCCTCAAATATACTCCGCGACCACCGCGACCACTCCTCGTCCGGCTCGCCGTTTACGAGCAATGTTCCTCCGTTATCGCACAGCGCGCATTTCGGTCGGAAGCCGATCATATCGAACTCTATGCGCCGATACTGTTCGATACTCCGTGTCGTCACGGGAATGACGTTCGCAAGCCGCGGAAAAAGCTCCGCCTGGCGCGCGGTCACACACGATATTTCCTCGCCGTCCTTGCGCTCTATAATGATATCTCCGACTTGTTTTCGCTTCGCCGAAAAAATCAGTGTACCGTCCAAGTCGGAGAATAAAATAACCTTACCCATTAAAACTAACAACTAATTACTAACGACTAACAACTATCAGACTTCCCAGCTGCCGAGGTACTTCTCCTGTTCGGGAGTGAGCCTGTCTATCTCAAAGCCCCACGCCGCGAGCTTGCGTTCCGCGACCTTTCGGTCTATCTCTTTCGGAACATTGACCGTCATACTTTCGCCGGTTTTCAGCTTGTCCGCGTTCTTTGCGATATACTCAGCCGAAAGAGCCTGAATAGCAAAACTCATATCCATTATCTCCGCCGGGTGACCGTCGCCCGCCGCGAGGTTCACAAGCCGACCCTCCGCGATAACGAACACGGTATTGCCGTTTTTCAGTCTGTAGCCCATAATATTGTTGCGGGCAAGGTAGCTGCTCTCGGCTATCTCGCGGAGCTTCGCCATATTCACCTCGACGTCAAAGTGTCCCGCGTTGCAGCAGATCGCGCCGTCCTTCATATTGTTGAACGCTTCCTCGCCGATAACGTCCGCGCAGCCCGTAACGGTAACGAAGAAGTCGCCTATCTTCGCCGCCTCGCGCATAGGCATCACCTTGAAGCCGTCCATAACCGCCTCCATTGCCTTTATCGGGTCAATTTCGGTGACGATTACCTCCGCGCCCAATCCCTTAGCGCGCATTGCCACGCCCTTACCGCACCAGCCGTAACCCGCGACTACGACCTGCTTTCCCGCAACGATAAGGTTCGTCGTGCGGTTTATGCCGTCCCACACCGATTGTCCCGTGCCGTAGCGGTTGTCGAACAAATGCTTGCAGTCCGCGTCGTTTACCAGCACCATCGGGAATTTCAGTGCCTTAGCCTTGTCCATAGCCAGCAGACGGATAATGCCCGTCGTTGTTTCCTCGCAGCCGCCCAGCACGTTCGGGATAAGCTCGGGACGTTCGTTGTGGATAAGGTTCACAAGATCGCCGCCGTCGTCGATTATGACGTTAGGACCGGACTCGATCACCTTGGAAATATGAGCGTGATACTCCTCTTCCGTTGAATTATACCACGCGAATACATTCAGACCGTCGTGTACGAGAGCCGCCGCGACGTCGTCCTGCGTGGAAAGCGGGTTAGAACCCGTAACGAACA
>DILZ01000103.1:11548-11829 GCA_002425305.1 Ruminococcaceae bacterium UBA5579 | reverse complement strand
CCTCCAGATGTACGGAAAGCGCCACCTTCAAGCCCTTGAACGGCTTTTCCGCCGCAAACTCCTTTTCGATACCGTTAAGCAGCGGCATATTGCGCTTTACCCACTCGATCTTGCGCGCGCCGCTTTCCCACAGATCAATGTTTCTAACCTCGCTCATTTTAAGCCTCCTTGGATTTTAAATCAAATTTGAAACCGCTTGCGTTGGCGGTGACTTTTCAATATGCTTTTCACGTTATTCACGGCGCAGCACAACGACGAACCGCAGCGTGTACACGCTCAAG
>DILZ01000103.1:6335-11474 GCA_002425305.1 Ruminococcaceae bacterium UBA5579 | reverse complement strand
GGTGCGTATCGATACGGGGCTCAAAGCACACGCGACAGCAGCCCGCACGCTATCTGCACCTCGTCGCCGTCGACTTTAAGGTTCAGGACTATCGGTCTGCCCGCTATCTGCGTGGAGTTCACGCGGTCGAGATACGTCTGCGTTGAAGCCTTGCCGTTCTCGTCCGACATCAGATCGGGAAGTATCAGTATCTTCTTGCCCAATTGCTCACAAACCAAGCCCTCGTGAACGTGAAAAGCGAAGTCGCTCGACTTTGGCAAACCCTCGATATCTCCCTGTAAGTAAATTCCGTTCGGCAGTGTGTAAGCATACACCGTACCGTTGAGTGCTTGATGATCGGCGTTGCCCGCGATATTCGCCATAAGGACGGGTCTGTCCTGTTCCATAAAAGAATATTTTGTTACATTCTGTATATCCTGCATAAAAATCACCTCGTAACATCATATGCAGAACGCCCGTTTCCTATGACCGCGCCGCGCTCATATCTCAAAACCCGTTCACCCGCCCTGCGACTGTCCGGAGAGCTTGTTCAACAGCCGCTCAAGCTCGTCCTCAAGCGCGCTGTAAAACAGCGTGAACAGTATATCACAGCTTCCTAACAGGAACATATTCCTGTTCCCGACGGACGCGAGCGCGGGCACATAGCTGTAAATGTAGCTTTTGTACCACTCCGCGTCGTAAGCGGGCACGGATTTGCCCAGCTTCACCATTCTTCTGATATCTTCAAAATCGTCGGAGATGATGTTCTCGTAATTTCCCGCGCCCTTTGAGATGACCAGATCATACACGGTCTTTATCTGCCTGTCGTTCAAAGAGCCGGAAGCGGTTTTGATGTCCTTAAGCTCGGGCAGGCGCACAGCGAACGAATATACCATAAGAGAAAGCACCCTCTCGTATTCGGGCGAGTTCATCTCGCGGCAGCGCTCCTTGTCAAGCTTTATGCCCGTATTGTAAAGCGCGGTTGTATCAGTGATGTTTTTCAGCGCGATCTTGAAGATATCCTTGACGCTTACATTGTAAAAATCCTTGTCACCGATCATATAGATATATTTAACGGCATTAAACAAGGAAACGCCCGCTTTTACGATGGTATCGGATATCATTGTATACGCGGTGCGTTCGCTTATAAACTCCATAATTTACCTCCCAATAATGATACCGTCAGGCTGCGGAGATCGACAGAACATCGCGGTTTTATTGAATATTCGCTTTTCCGCAAACCGTACCATATTTTATTATAAACTATTTGGAACAATTTTGCAAGATGATTTTGTTTGTTTTGCGAAGTTAATTCTTGTAATATTACACAAAAATCGCGCAAAAAAATTGTAAGCCGCCGCGGCTTGGCTTAAACACAAGCATTAAAGCCGCCTGACAGCGCAGAATACGCAGATTTTAAATTCCGATTTTTGAAAAAATCTATTGATTTATTTGGAAAAAAGTTGTATAATATTCTCGGCAGAATATATACCAAAAACTTGAATGGGGTGTGTTATCAATGATAGATATGGAACATATAGGGCTTACGGATCTATTCAACAAGGGCTCTCTTCAATCGCTTCAGGACTCGTTTTCGGACGCGACCGGTATGGCGGCTTTGGGCGTTAACGTTAAGGAAGCCGTCACAAAATGGAGCAATCTTACGGAATTTGGCGCTTTTTATATGAAGAATTTGCCGGAGGATCACGTCAAACAGGCGACCAAAGCGGCAGAGGAAGCAAAACGCACAGGCAAACCCGTGATCTTTGAGACCCATCTGGGCTTTACGGAATTTATCGTGCCTATTCTGCTTCAAGGCAGATTTTTGGGACATTTTGTCGGAGGTCAGGTGCTTGTTTCCAAGCCGACCAACGCCGAGATCAAGCAGTTTGCCGCCACTCACAATGCGAACGCTTCTCAGCTCTCGGAGCAGCTCGACAGACTTTTGGTCGTTCCCGAAAAACGCATTCTGGCTGCCGCTAACCTGCTGTTTCAATTGACATCGGAGCTTGCGACGTCCTGCTATCAGCACTTGCTTTCGGCGGAGCACGGACGTGTAGCTCAGGAGAACCTCAGCTCCGGCAACGCCGCCGACAATGAGATTATGCGCAAGATAAACTCCGCAGTCGATCTGGTCAAAAAGGTTGAGTTCGGCTGTCAGCACATTAAAAACGAAGTTATGAACTCCACAAAGGCGATCGACAACACCGACGCTATCGTAAAAACTATCGAAAACTCCTCCACCCAGCTCACGCTTATCGGCTTTAACGCTTCCATTGAGGCAAAAAGAGCAGGCGCTGCCGGAGCGGGCTTTAACGTTATCGCTCAAGAGGTGCGCACTCTCGCCGACAGAAACACCAAGCAAGCAACGGAGATCGAGCACACTCTTAATAACATAAAGCGCTCGATGGGCGATATCAACGGACAGATACGCGGCTTGTATGAAGATATTCAAAAGATCGTCGATTCGATAAACGAACTTTCTTTCACCGTTATTACCGCGGATAACGAAAAAATGATCAATAATTTTGTCTAAATTGCACAAAGCCCGATCGTTAAGTCGGGCTTTTTTATTTTCCACTTGAAATTTCTTGTAATTAGGTGTATAATATAATATGGTATGTTGTAAAAAGCTGCACGGTTCGGGTATACCGACCGCCGCGTTTTGCGCCCTCGGCGGCTCACCCGCAGATCGCCGATGCTTTTCCGAAGCGATCACGCAGAACTAACGGTCAGCAGTTTTTTGATCAAAGTATTTTTTGGAGATAGCTATGCTAAACGGATTTATTAAGGTCGCGGCGGCAACGCCGAAAATACGCGTCGCGGACTGCGAATACAACGCGGACGCGATAATCGCGCTGATGAACAAGGCGAACGATCGAGACGTGAATATACTTGTGTTCCCGGAGCTGTGTGTTACAGGCTACACCTGCCACGATCTGTTCTATCAGAAAACGCTTCTGGACGGCGCGCTGAAGGCTCTCGAACGCATAGTCAAGACTTCCGGGGGCGCGGATACGCTTGTCACCGTCGGATGTCCGCTGATTCATAACGACAAGCTGTATAACTGCGCCGTTGTGTTCCAAAACGGAGCAATATTGGGCGTTATTCCCAAAAAATTCCTTCCGAATTACAACGAGTTTTATGAGGCAAGACAGTTTTCCACGCTTCCTGATAGCGATTATTACAGTATCGGTTTATTTGAAAAACAGCTCCCCTTTGGCTTTGATCTGATATTCGAGTGTGAGGATATCCCCGAGCTGAAATTCGGCGTGGAGATATGCGAGGACTTGTGGGCNNGGGCGCCCGAGCCGCCGTCGATAAAGCTCGCGCTTGGCGGCGCGACAATAATCGCAAACCTCTCCGCTTCAAACGAAACGATAGGCAAGGACGCTTACCGCCGCGATCTTGTGACGGGACAATCGGCACGTCTGATGTGCGGGTATGTCTACGCTAGCGCGGGCGACGGTGAAAGTACGCAGGATCTCGTGTTCGGCGGGCATAGAATGATAACGGAGAACGGCTCGATACTCGCGGAAAGCGAGCTGTTCACCACGGGCTTGACGATAAGCGAGATAGACGTGCAAAAGCTCGCTTTGGAACGTCGGAAAAACACGTCGTTTTGCGGCGCGGAAAATCGGAACGCACATTGTGTGCCGTTTGAAATGAAGCCGCGCGAAACGGCTCTTACGCGCAAGTTCGAGCCGCGTCCGTTCGTACCGTCCGTCGAGGACGAAAAAGCAAAACGCTGCCGCGATATTCTCACAATGCAGGCGCACGGGCTTTCAAAGCGCATTGAACACACGAACTGTAAAACAGTTGTGATAGGCATTTCGGGCGGGTTGGACAGCTGTCTGGCTCTGCTGGTCTGCGTTGAGGCAATGAAACTCTTAAACCGCCCGGACAGCGATATTATCACGGTAACGATGCCGTGCTTCGGCACGACAAAACGCACTAAGTCCAACGCGGAAAGGCTGTGCGGCATACTCGGCACGGACTTGCGCGTTATTGACATCACGGAGAGCGTTCGCTCACATTTCAGGGACATTGGACAGGACGAGAGCGACCATTCCGTCACCTACGAAAACGGTCAGGCGCGTGAGCGCACGCAGGTGCTTATGGATATCGCCAATAAGGACGGCGGAATGGTTATAGGCACGGGCGACCTTTCCGAGCTGGCTTTGGGCTGGGCGACCTACAACGGCGACCATATGAGTATGTATGGTGTGAACAGCTCCGTGCCGAAAACGCTCGTGCGGCATATAGTTTATTTCTACGCGCAGACCTGCGGAAACGAGGAGCTGAAAAGCGTTCTTCTGGACGTTTTCAACACGCCCGTTTCTCCGGAGCTTATCCCACCCGAAAACGGCGAGATATCTCAGATAACGGAGGACTTGGTCGGTCCGTACGATCTGCACGACTTCTTCCTCTACAACGGCATACGGTGGGCGTTTCCGCCGAAAAAGGTGTTCAGACTCGCGAAAGCCGCGTTCGGCGGAGAGTTTGACGGGCAAACTATCCTCAAGTGGCTGAAAACCTTTTACCGCCGCTTCTTCTCACAGCAATTCAAGCGGAGCTGTCTGCCAGACGGCGTTAAGGTCGGCTCGGTGACGCTTTCGCCGCGCGGCGACTGGAGAATGCCCTCGGACGCGCAGGCGGCGCTGTGGCTTAAAGAACTTGATGAATTAACCGATTGAGCCTGTTTTGAACCGACAGCCGGCAACTATTACGGAAACTGATTGGGGAACATAAAATGAACAATTTTTTTGAACGAAAGCTGCTGCATTTTTTCACGACAGGCAGCATATACGAGGATTTCGCGGCGGCACGGACCAAAAAGACCGAAAGATTGCGCCGTGTTATCCGCGTATGCTTTTATGCGCACTGTCTTGCGGCGGTGCTGTGCATAGTGCTGGCGGCGGCTTTACACGCGGGCGCGGGCATTATCGCGGTCGTGCTTTGCGAGTTGTTCCTTGCGGGATTGGCGTTTCTGGCGGTCGGCGATATGATGCTTATGAAGCTGCTGCTATGCGGCGGCGATCTGCTGTTCACGATCATAATGTTCGTCACGGGTTCTGTTTCCGGCAAAAAAACTCCTTTTTATGCTGTTGGCGCGGTTTCGGTCGCGGCAACGCTGCTTGCAGCGATAACGCTGGCGGT
>DILZ01000103.1:6084-6320 GCA_002425305.1 Ruminococcaceae bacterium UBA5579 | reverse complement strand
GGCTGTCTGCAAGGCGTATCTCGAAAGCTTCTCGCCGCTGGCTTTGCGGCGGGAGCATTACACACGGCTACCGAATTTAAGCTCCGACACGGCAAATGATGATAACGATAACAAAGAGCCGCTTATCGTTCTGCCGCCAAAACGCACGGAAATGCAGGAGCTTTCCGATAAGCTGAAGGAGATACTCTGCAAGCCGAAAGGGCAAAGCTCCGCGCTGCCTGCGGCAGATACGAGCC
>DILZ01000103.1:0-6037 GCA_002425305.1 Ruminococcaceae bacterium UBA5579 | reverse complement strand
TAGACGGGAACAGCATAATGAACCGCGCATTTTACGGTATTCGTATGCTCACAAGTCCGAAAGGCATTCCTACGAACGCGCTTACTGGATTTATGAACATATATATGAAGCTCATAAAGGAAGAACAGCCCGACCGCGTTTGCGCGGCGTTTGATCTGAAAGCCCCGACGTTCCGGCACAAGCTGTATGCCGACTATAAAGGAACGCGCCACGCTATGCCCGACGAGCTGGCAGCGCAAATGCCGCTTATCAAGGACATTCTGCGGGCAATGGGCGTAGCCGTCGTGGAGAAGGAAGGCTACGAGGCGGACGACATCATCGGAACGCTCTCCCGCGCGTCGCGCGAACAAGGCGCGGAGTGCATTATTATGACCGGCGACCGCGACAGCTTTCAGCTCGTAAACGATAAGGTCACGGTACGGCTTGCCTCCAACAAGGAGGACGTGTTCTATACTCCCGACAAGATAAATGAGGTCTACGGGGTATCACCGCGCGAAATGCTGGAGGTCAAGGCGCTTATGGGCGACAGCTCCGACAATATCCCGGGAGTTGCGGGTATCGGAGAAAAGACCGCGCTCGGACTGATCCAAAAGTATCATAACATAAAGTATATTTTCGACAATTTATCACAATTAGATATTGCAAAAGGCGTCCGCGCGAAGCTCGAAAACGGCAGAGAAAGCGCGGAGCTTTCACGGACATTGGGCGAGATATGCCTTACCGCGCCGGTTTCGGAAAACCTTGACGACTATGCGGCGCAGAGCGGAGATCTGTCTGCCGCTGTTGGAATTTTTCAAGAGCTTGGAATGAACTCCGCAATAAAAAAGCTGGGGTTGGACGGTGTTCAGGGCAAGAAAACGGAAATAAAGGCGGCTGTGAAAACGGATANNCGCAGCGCCGAAGCACGCGGTGACCGCCGATAAAACGCCCTACGACAAAAACGCGCTGAACGTGCTCGTTCTGGACGGCGAGATGGCGGTTTTCCGCGATACGACACGCGTCGACGGCGATATAAAATCTATCCTTGAAAGCGGCGAAGCTATACACGCAGGCAACGCAAAAGAGTTTTATACAAAATGTATACAATTGAATATCGAGCCGAAAAATGTCACATTCGATATGACGCTGGCGGCTTATCTGCTGGACGTAAACGCATCAAGCTATGATATGGAACAGCTTTGTACGAAATACTCGGTCGATTTTAACGAAAAAGAGCCCGTAAAATCGCTTATACTGCTCAACAAGGTGCTGTATGACGAAATTTGCGCGCAGGATATGCTGAAAATACTGCGGGACATCGAAATACCGCTTGCGGAGGTGCTCGCGTCTATGGAACACGAGGGCATTGCTCTTGACGCGGACGGGCTTGCCAAATTCGGCGAGGAGATACTCCCGAAGATAGCCGAATTGGAGGAAATGGTCTGCGGTATCGCGGGGCACAAGTTCAACATCGGAAGTCCGAAACAGCTCTCCGTTGTGCTGTTTGAGGAGCTTGGTCTGCCGGCGGGCAAAAAGCGAAAGACGGGCTACTCCACCGATTCCGAAACGCTTGAGGAGCTGCTTGACAAAAGCCCGATAATTCAGCCGATACTCGATTACAGAAAGCTCACAAAGCTCTACAACACCTATGTCAAGGGGCTACAAAACGCGGTTTCCCCGGACGGCAGAATGTACACGACGTTCAAGCAGACCGAAACGCGCACCGGACGCATAAGCTCCTCGGAGCCGAATATCCAGAATATCCCCGTGCGCACCGAACTTGGACGGAATTTCCGAAAATTCCTGATTGCGAGCGAGGGCAAGGTGCTTTGCGACGCGGATTACAGCCAGATAGAGCTTCGTGTTCTTGCGTCGCTTTCGGGCGACAAGGTGATGATAGAAACCTTTAAGGAAAACCGCGATATCCACGCGGAAACAGCCGAAAGTGTGTTCCGCAAGACCACCGGGCAATCGAACGCCGATCTCCGCCGCAAGGCGAAGGCCGTAAACTTCGGCATCGTGTACGGTATCGGCGCGTTTTCGCTCGCTAAAGACATCGGCACGACGGTCGGCGACGCTAAACGCTATATCGACGACTATCTTACCCATTTTTCGGGCGTAAAGCAATATATGGACACGAACACACGCTCCGCCGAGGCGGACGGCTATGCCGTGACGATGTTCGGACGGCGGCGGTTCATTCCCGAAATACTGTCGACAAACAAGGTCGTAAAGGCTCTCGGCAAGCGTATCGCAATGAATACGCCCATTCAAGGCACGGCGGCGGATATAATCAAGATAGCGATGATACGCGTATACAAACGGCTCAGAAAAGAGCTGCCGCAGGCAAAGCTGATACTTCAGGTCCACGACGAGCTTATCGTTGAAGCGCCCGAAGCCGTTTCCGAACAGGCTTTGAAGATACTCAAGGAGGAAATGCAATGCGCGGTAGAGCTTTCCGTGCCGCTGACTGTTGACGCAAAATCTGGCAAAACGTGGTTCGACACGCATTGATTTGAAATATTTTTGCGAACCGCTCACTCCGCTNNCGTTCGCCAGCCGAGCTATAAAAGCTCCATTCCGCTATGCTTCATTCCGCTTTCATAGCACGCTTTCGCAAAATTTACGGGTCTAACATTACGTTGCATCGGACATTTACTATGCTTTTGCGGCGGATCGTGTTACGCTTCGCTTTAATCAGCGTGTCCCTAGCTACTAGCAACTACTAACTAATAAACTACAAGGGGATATATACAGATTGTACAAATACGAAACTCACTTGCACACCTCCGAGGGAAGCTCGTGCGCGTCAAGCTCCGGCGCGGAAATGGCGCGGGCGCATAAGGCGGCGGGCTATGACGGAATTTTCGTCACCGACCACTTCTTTAACTCCAGCACGACTGTTCCCAAAGATTTGCCGTGGGAGCAGAGGATAGACCTGTACTGCAAAGGCTACGAAAACGCTCTTGAAGCGGGCGCGAAGATCGGACTTGACGTGTTCTTCGGAGTGGAATGGACAGTAAACGGCGCGGATTTTCTGATATACAATAAGGACAAGCAATGGCTCAAGGAAAACGAGCGTCTGCTTATGGAGTCCGACGAGCGCGACCTTTTTGACGAGGTTCGGGAAACGGGCGGGTTTATCGTACACGCGCACCCGTTCCGCGAGGCGGGCTACATACCGCACATCAGCCTGTACCCTCACGATGTTGACGCGGTAGAGGTCATCAACACACGAAACGGCGACCCTCTTTTCGGCGGAAACACGGTGTATAACGAACGGGCAAAAATCTACGCCGCGATGTTCGGACTTCCCGAAACAGGCGGTTCCGATACGCACAACGCTCATCAGATAGTAAACGGCGGGATCTTAGTTCCCGAAAGGATACTCTCCCCGGAGGATTATATAAGGCAGATAAGAAACGGCTCTGTTATACCGCTTGAGGGAGATTTCAAAAAATAAAGATATCGGAGAAGAAATGGACGAGAATTTCGGTCTTGCAAAGCGCGACAACAACCCGCTGCGCGATTATTTGATAATAAACAAGCTGCAATCGAAGCATTATCCTTCCGACCCGCGCGATACAGCCGGGATATGCGCCGAAATGGGTGAGGAAATGAGAAGGATATATCCAAAAGGAGAATGTCTGGCAATAGTGTTTGCGGAAACAGCAGTGGGCATCGGCGCGCTGGCGGCGTCCGCGCTTGGAAAACGCTGCTTTTTGATCAGCACGACGCGCGAGGAGCTGCCATCACACCGCGAGTTCGTTTCTTTTGAGGAGGCTCACAGCCACGCGCCGCTGCACAGACTCTGCAAACGCGGCGACATTGACGCTAAGCGGTTCGGGCACGTTTTCATTATTGATGATGAGCTTACCACGGGAAATACCGTAAAAACGCTTGTGAATGGGATTTGCGGAGAACTTTCCTGTCCGATAACGGTTCACGCATTTGCCGCCACCCGTGAAAGCGTATCTACGTTGAGTAATTTTGGCATCGATGTTTACGCGAAGTATACTTACGATATGATAACCGATGCGGAATTTCCGGACAAATTCTCCGAAGACGAACCGGAACTCTTTCGCGCGCCCGATAAGCTCATTTGCCTGAACTCGCTGTATGATATTCGCGAGGGAGCGTACTGCGCTATGCTCTTTGAGGAATGTAAACGGCTTTGCGGCGCGGTTTCGGACAACTTAGGCGAACTTCTCGCGGACGTGAAAACGGTGGAGCTGATCGGTACGGAGGAGTTTTGTCTGCCGCCGATAGTGCTTGGAAATATGCTTGCCGAACGCGGCTTTGAGGTGCGCGTTCACGGCGTTACGCGCAGCCCCGTGCTGCCCTCGAACGCGGCGGATTATCCGATAAAGACGCGCTCCGTTTTGCGAAGTATGTACAACAGCGGGCGGACGGTGTACTTGTATAATAAGGTAAAATGCGACCTTTCGATAGTGATCACGGACGCGGAGAAAATTGACAACACCGCGCTTGAAGCTCTTTGCGGAGCCTGCGGCGGAAAACGCACAGCGCTCGTGATCTGGCGTGAACAACATATGCGGACATCGCTTAAAGAAAGCGACTGCAAGCTGCTCTTAAAGGACATCACGGGAAAAATTTCCCCGATGAATGCCGAAGAACGCGCCAAACAGCTTCGCAGCGGAGTGCATTACAGCGAGCTGCTCCCGGAGGAGTACGAACCGAGTGCGGAATACATCAAGCTATACAAAACGGGACTTGCGGCTTGGCGCTGTCAGACCGCGCTCGCGGTGCGCTCAGTATCGGAGCAGATACTGCGCTCCAAAGGGCGTGATGTTGTTATTGTATCGCTTGCCCGCGCCGGAACTCCCATCGGCGTTCTGATAAAACGTTATTTAGAGCGTGTTTACGGCATTTCAGCGGCACATTACTCCATATCGATAATACGCGGACGCGGGATAGACAAGGCTGCACTGGAATACATTCTGGCGCGCCACTCTGCAAGGAGCATACAATTCGTGGACGGCTGGACGGGCAAGGGCGCGATAACGCGGCAGCTTGCCGAAGCGCTTATGGACTACCCCGAGATAGACTTTCGACCCGCCGTACTTGCCGACCCCGCTTCCGTATGCGAAATATACGGCACTCGCGAGGACGTGTTCATTCCCTGCTCCTGTCTTAACGGCGTCGTTTCGGGATTGTTTTCGCGGACGATCTTACGGGACGATCTCGTATCCGGCGGGGATTTCCACGGCGCGGTATATTTCGGCGAGCTTGCCCACTGCGACAGAACCTATGAGTTCATTGACGCGATCGAGAGTGAGCTTGAAAAGCTGCCGCCGTACTTTCCCGAAGAGTGTTCCGCTCCAACCGAAAGTGGTCTGAAGGAGACCCGCCGCATTGCGGACGAGTTCGGCGTTGACGATATCAATTTAGTGAAGCCGAGTATCGGCGAGGCGACACGCGTATTACTGCGCAGAACCCCCGAGGTCATACTGCTGCGCGACATCAACGATCCGCTTACGCTGCACCTCGCGGAGCTTGCCGGAGAAAAAAACGTCCCCGTGCGCGAGTATCCGTTGACGTGCTATCAAGCGGCAGGGATCATCAGAAATTAGACGCTGCGGTGCGGATTTTTTCACAGCGCTGCTTACGCTCCCCGAACAGCGAGTGCGCATATGGGGTAAGAGCGCATTACAGAAAGGAACATCAATATGACAGCATTTTCAAAGGCGGATATACTGCTGCCGAAGCTCAACGAGGACGGAATGGAGAAGTGGGCGGTGGTCGCGTGCGACCAATACACCGGCGAGCCGGAATATTGGAAAAAGACCGCCGACATAGTGGGAAACGCGCCGTCCGCGCTGAATTTGATACTCCCCGAGATATATCTGGAAGAGCCGGACCGTGAAAGGCGCATTGAGAGCATCAACTCAACTATGACCGAATATATGAAAAGCGGTCTGTTCACCGAATATAAGAACTGCTTTGTTTTGACAAAGCGAACACAGGCTGACGGCAGACTTCGCGCGGGGCTGGTGGGCGCGATAGATCTGGAGATGTATGACTACAACAAGGGCAG
>DILZ01000008.1:3591-3711 GCA_002425305.1 Ruminococcaceae bacterium UBA5579 | reverse complement strand
GGTTATCTTGTCGCCCACCTTGACGATATCCTTCGGGTGACCTACTCTGTTCCAGGTAAGGTCTGCGGTGTGCACAAGACCGTCAACCGGCCCGATGTCAACAAACACGCCGTAATTCTC
>DILZ01000008.1:0-3522 GCA_002425305.1 Ruminococcaceae bacterium UBA5579 | reverse complement strand
GGATAGAGCCGACAACTCTGCCGCCGCGCTCGTTCGACACCTCAATGATCTTGAACTTCACGGGCTTGCCCTGCAGGTCCTCGAGCTTGCCGCCGCGCGGGATACCGGTATGAGAAGCGGGGATAAACACGCGCGCGTTCTCATAGATAACGATAACGCCGCCCTTGACAGCCTGTGTTACCTTGCCCTCGATAGTCTCGCCCGAATCCTTTACCGCCTCGAGCTTCTCAAGACCGAGCTGTGCGTCAACGCGCTTTTTCGAGAGCGCCGCCGTTCCTACGGAATCGTCGACCTTGATAACAACAGCGTCGATAACGTCGCCTACCTTTACAACGTCCTCCACCTCGGCGGTGGGGTCGTTGGTAAGCTCCTCGCGGACTATGTAGCCTGTCTGCTTTGCGCCGACCTCAACGACTGCTTCCTTCTTGGAAACGCTTACTACCGTAGCTTTAACTCTTTTGCCGTTATATAATCTGTTAAAAGACTGATCCTGCTCGAGCAGCGAAGCAAAGTCCTCCTCAATTTCATTATTTTTTGTGATCTCTTCGTTCATCTTATCATGAACCTCCTTAATGGTGTAAGCGGGAGTTGACGCTCCTGCCGTTATTCCGATGATATCATCGGCTTGCAGACCCTTTAAGATCTGCGGAGGAATATCCTCTGCGGACGTTACAAACACCGTTTTGGTGCGGCTTTTGCAGATATCCGTGAGCTTCCTCGTGTTCGAGCTGCTGCGTCCTCCGACAACTATCATCAGCGCAGCTCTTTCCGCAAGCTCCCGTGCGCTTTTCTGGCGCAGCGCGGTAGCCGTGCAGATCGTATCGTATATTTCAACGCGGGGATATTTTTCGGCGATCGTCTGTGATATCTCCGAAAAAACTCCGCTGTCGAAGGTAGTTTGAACGACCACAACAACAGGCTCGGACGGATCGCTTTCCATTATCCCGACAACGTTGTCGATGGTCTTTGCGGTAAACGCGCGGCAATCGGCGTTTCCGATTATCCCGATGACCTCGGGGTGATCCTTATCGCCTAAAACTATCAGCGTCCCGCTTTCGGGAACGCCGGCGGCGATTTTGTGTATCTCTTTGACAAACGGGCAGGTGGCGTCAACAACAACGCTTGCAAGCCCGCGCGCCTTTTTCTCTGCGTCTTTTGATATGCCGTGAGAACGAATGACCAGCGGTCTGTTCGCGGCGGCTTCCAATCTCGGTATGGCGTGAACGCCTTTTTTTTCAAGCTCCTCCACAGCGCGTTCGTTGTGGATAAGCTCTCCGAACGTCCAAACCTCACCGTATTCCGCAGCGGCGTTTTCGGCAAGCTCTATCGCCCGCTTAACTCCCGGGCAGAAGCCCGCTTTATCAGCAATAACTGTTTTCAATGTCTGTTCCCGTCAATCGATATCCGGCGCGGAATCCTTAAGCTTCGCTATCTCGCCCATTATTTTGGCGCTTATCGCGTGGACGGCATGTTTGTCCGACACGTCGACATTCTCAAACTCCTCCTTCGGGATCACCTCGCCGAAAGAAATAAGCGCACGCCGACGAAATCTCTTGCGCCCGTATTTTATGAACACCGGAACGACCGGCGCTTTCGCGCGCACAGCGATTATCGAAACGCCGCTTTTGGGTCTGCCCAGCTCGCCGGTCTTGGAGCGCGTACCCTCGGGGAAGATGATGAACGTCCGCCCCTCATTCAGGCTTTCGATAGCCTTGTCAATAGCGGCAAAGTCCTTTGCTCCCCGCTTTACGGGAAACGCGCCGAGCTTTTTTATCAGCCAGCCGAAAAAACGGTTGCGGAAAAGCTCTTCCTTTGCCATAAAAGTAAACTTCCCTTTAACAACGATGCCGACAAACGGGGGATCGTTGTTGGAAACGTGGTTTGACGCGATTATTCGTCCGCCTTTTTCAATCGGGATATTCTCCTTCCCGATAACCGTGATCTTAAATTTAATGTGGAAAAAAAGCGAAACCAACACTGTTGCGATCTTATAAAACATCTTTCGTCTTATCTCGGATAATGCCGCACACCAACTCCACCGACTGCTCGAAATCAAGCTCGGACGTATCGGCAAGAACTGCGTCCTCCGCCTGCTTAAGCGGCGCGGTCTCTCTGTGGGTATCGGCGTAGTCGCGTTCGTTAAGCTCCCGAAGAACATCGTCGAACTTAACGTCCTTCCCCTTTGCAATCAGCTCGTCAAAGCGCCTTTTCGCGCGTATCTCGGGCTTTGCTGTGAGGAATATCTTCACATCGGCGTCCGGCAGAACTACCGTACCTATATCGCGCCCGTCCATTATCGCGGAGCTGTTCGCGGCGGTATCTCTCTGAATATCGAGAAGCGCTGCCCTCACTGCGGGTACTGCGGAAACCGCGCTTGCCGCCATAGAGATCTCCGGCAGACGAATTTCCTCCGAAACGTCCTCGCCGTTGAGGAAAACGTGCTGAACGCCGCCCTCAAGCCGTATCTCCAGCTTGATATTATTGAGCTGCGCCGCGATCTCATCTGTGTTTTTCAGATCAACGCCGTTTCGGCTGCAATACAGTCCCACCGAACGGTAAAGCGCACCGGTATCGCAGTAGATAAATCCCAGCCGCTGTGCCGCTGTTCTCGCAATACTGCTTTTCCCCGCGCCAACTGGCCCGTCGATAGCGACGGCAATAGGTTTAGAACTCAATTTCCGATACACTCCGAATAGGTAAATTTTGTAAAACGCAAAAAAGGTACAATTCGCCCTTCTTAGCCTTTTAACATTATAACACAATCAAATAAAAATTGCAAGGGGTTTTTGAATTTTTTTATATACCTTTCACTAACGCCGCCGCAGATACACCGCCAAGCACACCTGTCGAAAAAGCTGTCTGAAGATTGAAGCCGCCCGTGTACCCGTCGACGTCAATCAGCTCCCCAACGAAGAAAAGCCCTTTGCAAAGCCGACTTTCCATTGATTTCGGGGATATTTCCTTTACCTTGACGCCGCCGCGCGTTATTATCGCCTCATCTATAGGACGGAACGATTTAATGTGAAGAGCAACACATTTCAGCGTTTTCACCAAATCCTTGCGATTTTTTTTGTTGATTTCATCAACTCTTTTTTGTAGCGGAACGCCGGCTATTTCCGAAACCGGCTCGACCAGAGCCATAGGCAGCAGCCTTCGAAGACTGTCAGCGAACGTTTTACCGTGCAGACTTTCAAAATCTCGCAGGATACGCGCGTCGAGCTGCTCCTCGGAGAGTGCGGGCTTAAGATCAATAAGCAACACGCAGCGGCTCTCCGCGCCCGTCGGNNTGCGCGGAGGCGCTCAATACCGTTGCGCCGCCAACTCCGTCCGCCGTGAACATAAGCTCGCCGAAATCCTCATAAACGGTCTTGTTGTCGCACAGGAGCTTTATCGCGGCATTTTTCACGGTCAGCCCCACCGCACGACTCACCCACTTTTCCTCCGTCACAAGCGGACAGAGCGACGGGCGCGGCTCAATAACAGTGTGTCCCGCCTGCAACCGAGCGCGGCAGGCGAGTGTTC
>DILZ01000037.1:18959-25062 GCA_002425305.1 Ruminococcaceae bacterium UBA5579 | reverse complement strand
GGATGATCCTACACCGGACGATAACGACAATCCCAATACGGGTGTTGGTTTCGGTATCGCGGGATTGACGATCTTAGGCAGCAGCGTTTGCGTCACTTTCGGCAAGCAACGCAGAACAAAGAAAAAGAACAGCGGCAAAAGCGATATCGACTTCTGATCTCTCACTGTTCTGAAAACATACTTTTTTCTACAAAAGCCCCCTCCTAATGCGGGAGGGGGTTATTATACAGACTGAAATGCGCGGCATAGCCGCGCATTAACTTTCCACCGTACACTTTTGCACTGTCAACTATTCCATAACGTCCTCTTCGTCACGAGAATTAAACAGCTCCACGAGCTTTTCCATCTCCTCCTCCGTGAGTGAAACGCCCTTGCTCATACGGGTATGATCGGGCGACCAATCGCGGATATCGTACTTCGGTTCGTGGTCGTTCCAGCTTACCATATTAAGCTCGCGCGTCCAGCCCTTTGCGTTTTCGGAGATCACCCCAAGCTCCTTTGTGATCTCAAAAGTAATGTCTGCCATACAGTTGTTCCTCCTATGCGTGTTGAATGATCGGTTTATTGTATATTTGCCGCCGATTCCGGAATGGACGGGCGGCTATTTTTTCTTCTTTATTTTTGTATTGTCAGCTACCACGACATTGTCATACACCGCGTGATATTTCGGCGGCACGAGCTTGTTCAGGTGCAGCTTTCCGAAAAACCAGCCCTTGTATTCCACGGTGTCGTATATCTGATTGAGGTATGTGTTGATGTGATTTCTGTCGCCGCCTCCCAACAGGAAATCCTGCATTTTCGCGGGAGGCTCGTAGGTCACCACAAAATCGACCTTATTCCCTATCCTTTCGAGGTTTTTCATACCCTCGTCAAGCTCCTCGCTGCTCGGTATCTCGCGCGCCCACCAGTTAGAGCCTTCCTGAAGCTCGTAGATGTCGTCCGTTTGACCGCCCCCGAACGCGAACACGGTCTTTTCGGCTATCTCATACACCTGACCGCGCATAAGCTGGCGCAGCCGTCCGCTTATCTGCCGCGTTTTGCCGCCGCACCATTCCGTGACCTCATACTGCTCCAGCAGATCGTAGTTCTCGTGAGAGCCCTCCACGAACAGCACGTTATACGGCAGCCTGCCTATCTTCTTAAGCAGCTTCTTTTCTTTGGGGCTTCCGTCCCATATAAAACCGAAGTCGCCGCAGATTATCAGCGCGTCGTTCTTTTTCAGTTTGCGCAGCGCGGGGTCCTTGAACCTCAGGATATCCGCGTGCGTATCGCCCGTTATGTAGATCATTGAAACCTCCGATGACGGCATTCGCATTATTTGCAGCCGTAAATTTGCCATTTTCTCATTTTCGGTCGTAATATATCCTTCAAACCGACATTTTCCGATAAAAATATATGAAAATATTACAAATTTCTTACAAATTTAAAAAAGCCCTTTACATTTACAGTAATAATTTGGTATAATATAATCAGACGTTTCGGGAGAAAAAGCTCCCTTTAATATAATAACCGAAAAAAGAGGATTTGTCTATATGAAAAAAACAAAAATTTTCACAATATTTTTTACATTTATTCTGATAATTTCTGCATTTAATACAAATTTGACAGGCAGCGCCGTCTTTTCGCCTTCATTTGACCTTTACAGCGAGGGCGTGTATATGGTAAATCTCGATACGGGGATAGTGGTCGCGTCGAAAAATCCCGATAAAAAGCTGTACCCCGCTTCCACGACCAAAATTATGACCTGCCTTGTGACCTTAGAAAACGTCAAGGATTTCAGCGCAAAGGTAGACTGCGATTATAAGTGCTTTAACGAGTTTTGGGAAACGGGCGAAAAATACAATCCCAATTTCTACGGCGCTTCCAATGCCGCAATCGAGACCCAACAGGAAAACATTACCTACAACGACTGTTTGTATGCGCTTATGCTGCGTTCGGGCTGCGAGGCGGCGAATATCCTCGCTTACAATGTCGGAAACGGCGATATGAGCAAGTTTATTCAGATGATGAACGATACGGCGAAAAGGATAGGCTGCCAGAACACGCACTTTTCCAACGCGCACGGACTGTTCGACGTGAACAACTACACCACCGCCTACGACCTCTACCTCATCACGCGGTACGCTATGGACAAATATCCCGGATTTATGAGATACTGCGGCGCGGCGGAATACGATATGCCCAAAAACACCTCCAATCCCGACGGCTACACCATTTATACCACAAACAGAATGATGGATACCGAAAGCATATTCTACGACGCGGGCGTAAAGGGCATCAAAACGGGCAGTATGAGCGAATATGTTCTTAAAAAGGACGGCGTGTGGGACGAGGAAAACCCCGTCGAGGGCTTCTGCTCACTCGTCACCTGCTGCGAAAAAAGCGGTTACAAGTACCTTTTGGTCACCTTGCAGTCGCCTTGGAAGAACAAGGACGGCGACACGGGCATAACGAGCTTTGAAGACCATAAGAAGCTCTATGACTGGGCTTACGATGAATTTGAACTAAAGCAGATAATCAAGAGCAATCAGCAGGTAATGGAAGTGGACGTTGAGATGGGCAAGGGCACCGACAAGGTCGGGATCGTCACCACCGATGAGTTCTATACGCTTATCCCCAAAAGCCTTGACAGCTCCGCTATTCAGCAAATAACTCCCACGGTCGAAACATTCACCGCTCCCGTCAAAAAGGGCGAGCCGGTCGGCAATTTGGAATTGAGGCTGAACGGCGAAACACTTACGACTATCCCGCTTGAAACGGAAAGAGATATCGCGCTTGACAGTGTGGCGAAGCTAAAGCACCGCGTTAAGACCGTTATGGGCTCGCCGGGCGTTATCGCGTCCATCGTTATACTTGTTGTGACAACGATAGCGTTCGTTATCTCAAAAGCCATTACAAAGCAGGTTCTTGCAAACAACGCGGATATGCAGCGCAGGCGAAGGATACAAATGGCGCCCTCCGCCAAAAACAACACAAGACGCAGATGATGAACGTCAACTTTATCGCTATGGGCAAGCTCAAGGAGTGTTATTTCCGCGAGGCTTGCGCCGAATATCAAAAGCGACTGTCGGCGTTCGCGTGGGTGACGCTAAAAGAGCCGCCTCCCGAGGAGCTGCCGCAGAACCCATCCCCCGCGCTGATAGAGCGGGCGCTTGAAAAGGAAGCGGCGCTTATCCGCGAGCATACCAAAAACGGCTTCAGCATCGCGATGTGCGTCGAGGGCAAGGAGCTTTCCAGCGAGCAGCTCGCGCAAAAGCTCGAGAGCTTGGGCACGGGCGGCGTTTCAACGGTGAACTTTATCGTGGGAAGCTCGTTCGGGTTGGCGGAGGAGCTTAAACGCGGCTGCGGNNCGGCTGTCGATGTCGCCGATGACGTTTCCGCACGGTCTGGCGCGGGTAATGCTTTTCGAGCAGGTGTACCGCGCGTTCTCCATTCTGAACAACTCCAAATATCATAAGTAACGACCTGTCCGCGCTGCACAAAACGCTTGTCACGCGGACAGTTTTTATTATTGCTCCGCAAATTAAATGTTTCTCTGCCTACGGGGAAACAATAAATTCGGGAAATATTTAATTAACGTCAATAAAAAGTGTAAGATTTTCGGAAAAATGTAATCTTTAAGATGAAGGGACGTGACAGAGATGAGGCACAGCACTTTTAAAATGCCCGCGGCACAGGACGAAGACGCGGAAATAATCCGCCCGTACATCACCGATAAAGAGATAATCGAGATGTTCAACCGCCGCGACGAGCGCGCGTTGTCGGAAATGCAGCAAAGATACGGAAAATACTGCACCGCCGTCGCTGTGAATATACTCAAAAACCGCGAGGACGCGGAGCTTGCCGTGAACTNNCGACGCTCTAATGCGGCTGTGGGAACGTATACCGCCCGAAAGACCCGATAATCTGGCGGGCTTTGCCGCAAAGACCACAAAATTCATCTGCCTTAACCGCTACACTATGGAACACACTCAAAAGCGCGGCGCAAACGAAACCACGCTCATTCTGGACGAGCTTTCCGAATGTATACCGTCCGGCGCAAACGTGGAAGGCTCGTTCGAGCGCAAGGAGCTTATCGCCGCAATAAACGCGTTTGTAAGCGGACTTCCGCAGAAGAAGCGCAATATGTTCATATTGAGATATTGGTACAGAATGAGCGTTAAGGACATTTCCAAAAGGATCGGGATATCGGAAAACAGCATTTCCGTCAATATACTGCGTATCCGCAAAAAACTGACCGAAAACTTAAAAAGGAGGGGTATGCTATGAACAACAAAGATTTACTTTACGCCATTGATGAACTCGATACCAAATACGTTACCGCCGCCTGGGAAAACACTCAGCCGCCCGAACAGCGCGCGTTCCACATCGGCGGCGCTCCGAAAAGGTCTGTCGGCAAAATTATTTCGTCGGTCTCGTGCGCTGCNNCTCACAGCAAGGTTTATCCCACGCATCGGAAGAAGCAACGCCCCCGCCGTAGGCGGTGTGACCGTTGAGTCCTCCGAGCCGGAAACATACACTTCGCCCGCCTCGCCGGGTACGCCCGGCACTTCCGCCTCGCCGGACACGTCGGCTGAACCGGACACGTCCGTTACAGGTGCGCCAAACGCGTCAAAAAAGCTGATACTGTACGCCCCCGACGGAGGTTATTTGGATTGCAGCAGCGATAATGATCACATCACGATACAATATGAACGCGCATTTACGCGTATAACATACGACAACTTCGCTTATTTGGCACGGCCGATGAACAATTACAACAACGTTCAAACGCCGGAATTCTACACAAAGTATGGCATAAACAGCACTATGCGGCGGCTTTATGACGTCATTCCCGAATACAAACGCTATCTTGTAGGCGACAGATACGAGGATCTCACGGTGAAAAAAGCCGAAACAACTTTCATCAAACTCAATGATACTACCGAGATTTCGGACGATTGGATGTTACGGAAAGACGGCGCTTCGTACATTGATCATATGAATGTGGAATTCGAGGGAATTACTAAGATAGACGCGATGATCATATCTATGAAGGATATGGGCAGCGGTTATTTTGCGGTGCCGTTGTGCCAGGAAACAAATATCCCCGCAGTGTGCCCGATATACGCAGACAACAGCGAGGCATATTACAATACGATCAATACTTTCGGCATCAGCAACGAAGGCCGCTGGTCCGAAATACTGTTAGACTGCGATGTGAAAGTAGAATTGAACAATCCCGAGGAATTTTATCTTGACGAAATAATACCCTACAAGGGCGTTGCGGTAGCAACGCTGACGCTTTCCGATATCACTGCGGAATTCAATAAATCAAATAATTCGTCGATCAAAGCAACAATCGTCGCTATGGACATCAATTATTTTGTGGACGGATTAAATTTTAATAACTACAACCGCTCAAGCGAACTTGACAAAACCATCGCAAGCTACAACAATATTATGTACGGGTACGACGCCAACGCGGAAAAAACTCCCGAGGAGCTCGGCATAATCTCAGTGGCGGCGTTACGCGAAGACGACGAGGATGCAAGGTTACTGCTCGACAAATACCGCGATCCCTTGGACAGAGATCCAAACCCGGACTATGCCGATTTTCTCCGCGATTTCAAGGTTGAGCTTAGGAACGGATATTCCTACTATTACAGAATGGCATACGACCCGGAAACGGAGCTGTGGACAGTCGTCAAGGCGGCAGCATTTAACGGAACGGAGCTGGGACGTTAAGCCGGTCTTTTATTATTCCAAATCCGCTCAAAACAGTATTATAACAGAAACATCCCGCGTTGTAATGCCGTTCGGCTTACCGGCGCGGGATCATCTGTTTGTTTTGGATATACTGCCTTAAGCGATTGATTGTCCGAACAGTAGCGGTTCAGATCTCTACGGGTGATTTATTCAATCTATCTCAATAAAGTCAACAAATTCAAGTTCAATTTTTTGGCTAAATCACCAAAGTTTTTACACGTTGCGCAGAATTTCGACATCTTGTGCAATGATCGCAAAAAGTGTATTGACGAATAGGAAAAAGTATATTATAATTGTTTCAATGGAATAGTACACAACACAATGAAGGAGACTAATAAAATGGCTGATTTAAAAG
>DILZ01000037.1:18690-18923 GCA_002425305.1 Ruminococcaceae bacterium UBA5579 | reverse complement strand
ACGAGATACGCTATTATCGCAATTTTTTCGGAGATTTAGGTGCGGAGATCGACATAATGACGTATCTTTGGGGGAAGTCCGAGAGAGTTATTGTGAGCGATGTGGATTCGCCCGACAAAGCTGTCGAAACGATGACCGTAACTAAAGAGATTGCGGACGCAAATCCAAACGATTATGCCATTGTGTTGACGGCGGCAAATTATGTGGCGGTAAGGCTTCGGGAGATACCGCCG
>DILZ01000037.1:7516-18678 GCA_002425305.1 Ruminococcaceae bacterium UBA5579 | reverse complement strand
CTCCCCTGCGGCTGTAAGATTTATGGCGTCCGCGATGATGAATCCTTCGATCGTCAAGGGCGCGTTGTGTCACGCATTGTGGATACTTACTCCCTTGCCCGAGCTGCTGAAAGATCGCCGGGTAATTTGCCACACAGTGGTGCTTGCCGATGTTGTTAATGCGGGAGCGGTATATGTTCCCGATGAATCCCATGTCGTGATCGATGGCGACTTAGTAACGGGGCGTTCCGCCGCGGATATTGAAGCGTATTGCAACGCCGTAATGGAGGCGTACCGCAATATAACCAAAAACCCGATTGTTTAAAGAAAGGATGCAGAATATGAACACTTTATTATTGGAAAAGCCCGAAGACATCAAGGAGCTTATCAATAACGCTGTTTCTCCTCGGGAATGGGTTGATCACCTTGAAAATGATCTGATGAAGTTTTGGGACAGACCCGAAGCATATGATTTTGACGGTGATTTGTTCCCGACTTACCGCACAAATAAGGGAGAAAGACTTCCCGAAAACAAGGACGCGTGGCCAGAGGAATTTAAAGCGGCAATTGCCGACCCCGATACAAAGGGACTTGTCGAAACCGACTTTAATTTTATACGCGCTCATTCCCGTCAGACCTACGCCTATGGAATAGCGTTCCATATGACCGGAAATCCTCATTATTTGGAGCTTTGCCGCAAGGGTGCGCTTGCTCTCGTGAACGCTATGGACGGCAATTACGGGATGTTCGTTACCAAAAACAGAAAAACCGGCGAATGGGATCAAGACAGAATGAAGCGTATAAGTCAGGATTTGGCTTACGGTCTTACCGGCTTGGGAATGTACTATTTTCTAACACACGACGCCGGAATCATGCACAAGATAATTCAAATCAAAGACTACATATTCAGCGTATATATGGACGACGGCAGAGGATATCTTACATGGTATCCCAAGTATACCAAAGACCCACAGGTGCAGATAGTAGCGCAGCTCGATCAGCTCTACGCATATATGCTAATGATCACTCCCAGTCTTCCCGAGCCGTACAAGAGCATCTGGAAAAAGGATATGAAGAAAATCGCCGACATTCTGATCACGCAGTTTTACAGCGAAAAGTATGAGTTTTTCTGGGGCACGGAAGATACAACGAGCAGTATGACGCTCGGCACCGATCACACGGACTTCGGACATTCCGTAAAAACCTTCTGGGTAATTATGAAGATCGGAGAGCTGTTGGGCGACCCGTTCTACATTGATTTTGCACGTCCCAAGATCGACAAGATACTTAAAGACGCATATATCGAGAAAACGGGATCGTGGGCAAGACGCTTTGACGAAAACGGAGATCTTGACGAAAACAAGGAATGGTGGATTTTGGCGGAGCTTGATCAGGCATCCGAGATACTCTCGATACACGATCCGTCATATTATCACTATCTTAATAATACCCAGCGTTATTGGCTCGACAAAATGGTTGATCACGAAAACGGCGAGATTTGGCATATGGTAGGCGCAAAGGACGATAAGCCGCTTATTCAGTATCCGAAATCTCACAACTGGAAGACTTCACTACACAGCTTTGAGCATGCTCTGTTCAGTTATATGACCGCCGCACGCGTCAAGGGAGAGGAATTTGAGCTGTACTACGCTCTGCCCGAATGGGAGCGCGTTTCGCACCGCACGGTTGCGCCGTATATGTTCTTCGGCAATGTTACCGCGATCGACAAAAACGGCGCTCTTGGGTTTATGCCCGACGGCAACAGCATTTATAAGATCACCTTTAACGGACTTCACTGAATTCTCAAACATACCGTTCGGAAACGGAATGACAGTTAAGTATCGCTGCGTTCCGTTTCAATGGGCGGTTGTTTGCTTTGGGATTTAATTAATACAAAGCTGTTATTGAAATTGAATCACCTGTCGGAATTTGACCTGCAAGGTTCGTACAACGACAGGTGATTTGTTTTGTATTTTTTCCATAAAGACTTATATTTACAAAGAATACCGCTAATCGAAAAATTAATAAAAAACGAAGTTATTGACAGTGCCTCTCTAGAAATAAATTTGCTTTACGATGACTTGTTTAACATTCATCACGAATTTAACAAGGGGTAATTACACAAGCTGCCTAAACTAATATCAGCAGACCCTATAATAAATGTATGTTATGTTGCTAAGTCTTTTGAAAAAAACATTATTTTTATTTTGGTCTCACTGACCCTATTTCGACTCAACGGCAATTCCTTGCCGCATGTCAAAAACACTGCATTTTTCTCTATGAAACGGATATATCTGAAATTCACAAGATAGCTTTTATGTATTCTTATGAAACCGTTATCTTTCATCATTTCCTCATATTCCCGCAGAATTCCGCACATCCTGATAGTTCTGTCATTACAAACCACATCTATGAAATGACCGTTGGATTCAAAATACCTTATGTCTTTGGATGATTGGAACGTTTCTCCTGTTGCCGTCTTGAAAGAAAGATACTCGCGCTGCGAAGAAAAAGTTTCTTTTAAACTTTTTACCGCTTCACACAGTTCTTGATCCAAATTACTTTTTCTAACGAATCTAAAAGCGTTGTATAAGTAACCTTTATAAGCCAAATCATTTTGGCTGCTTACAAAAACTATTTTTACTCGCAAATTATTCTTACGTATCTTCTCGGCAATCTCCATTCCGTTCGATCCGGGCATATCAATATTCAGAAAGAGCGCGTCAAAACAATTCTGATGGCAGTCCGAAAGCAATTGCGCGCCGTCGCCGTATGTCTTTATCTCACATTCATCAGAGTAATAAATATGCAGCTTTTCCGAAATACGATCGATCGTTTCCTGTTCGTCGTCACACACCGCAAACTTAATCATTATCATCCTCACTCTTCTTATTTGATTTCCCGGTGTTATCATTGCTCTGCTTACACACATAAAACACCGTGCGGATAATGGGACTTGAATCCGCACGACATTGCTTCCGCCTTCAATAAAGGGCAGCGGCACGATAGGGATTTATAGTCGCCGCTTAAACGATCGCCCCGTCGGAAATCTCAATGGTTCTCCCGCACTGCGCGGCGATCTCGGGATTGTGCGTGACGATCAAGATCGTTTTATTCTGCTCGCGGTTCATTTTTAGTAGCAGCTCCATAACCTCTTTTCCCGAGCGCTCGTCGAGATTTCCGGTTGGTTCGTCGCAGAGCAGCACCTCGGGATCATTTATCATCGCCCGAGCTATCGCTACGCGCTGCTGCTGACCGCCGGAAAGCTGCGAGGGATAATGATTGACGCGCTCCGTAAGCCCGAGACCGTCAACGATCTCTTGAAATTTTTCGGTTGCTCTTTTCGCCAATCTTGCGGGAAGCAGAATGTTTTCAGCGGCGGTAAGCTCGGGTAGCAGATCGAAAAACTGAAACACAAACCCGATATGCCGCAGTCTGAAATCTGCCGCCCCACTGTCATTTAAAGAGGTTATTTCCACATCGTTGTAAAATGCCTTGCCGTCCGTCGCCGCGTCAAGACAGCCGAGCAGATTTAAGAGCGTTGTCTTTCCGCTGCCCGATTTGCCGATTATCGCAACGAGTTCGCCGTCCTTGATCTCAAGCGACGCATTTTTCAGCGCTGTTACAGAACTTTCGCCTTTCCCGTAGATCTTGCATAAATTTTCGGTTTTTATCATTGCCTTGTCCTCCCCGAATTTAAGTCGCCGGCGATATCACGCTTGAACTTTTTCAGCGCTATCGCTGTCAAAGTAAATGTTATCGTACAAAGTATCATCAACAGTATCAACGCCGGAAGCTCCGTGTTTACTTCCCACATATGATAGTCAAGAAAGAACATTTTATTGAGGGCGTCTATCTTGTCCAATAATGGGTCTTGTACCTTAACACCGTCGATTATCGATATTGTTATCCAGCCATCATCGTCTTTAGCCAGCTCGTTCAAAAGGAGCGTATGCTCATATACCTTTTCCATTACAAACTGCGCTGTTTTGGCAAGACCGTATGCCAGCGCCGACGCTGCCAGCGGTATCTTTATGCTGCTTATCAGCAGCCGCCTGCGCAATTCGGAAACGGGCGTTCCTATCGCTCTGAATACCGATATCTCATACGACCTCATCCGTATCTTCATTCCGATACCGTTAAAGTACGAGGCAAATCCAAGAAGCGACATAACAATTAAGATCATCAGCAAGCCGCTGGTTTTAACGATTTTATTTTTAAGCTCCTCCCATTTCATTTTGGCGAGAGACTGAAGGCTCATTTCCGCCGTGGACGGAAAGATACCTCCGTTCATCTTGTCGGAAGAGTAGACCTGAGTGTAAGCAGCGCCGTGCATACCCATTGTCTGCGCACCCGTCGCGGTGGTGATGAAATTACATTTGTTTTTGTCACAAAGCGTATAATACTTGACTGCGCCGATATCCGCCGGTATCTGTAAAAACGCGCCGATCTTCACCTTTGCCGATGCGATGTCGTTTATTAAAAATTCTTCCGTATTCGCTGCCGAGGAGATCGTGATGGTATCGCCGACCTCAAAGGGCGGCTTTTGGGAACGGTATGCTATAAGTATCTCTTCGCCGCTGTTTAGGGCTTCAAGGTCGATAGCGCCCTCGGTCACATATTCCGAAAGCTCACTTATCGTCCGCGAGGGGGCGAGCTTTGTAAAGACGCGGTATATATTTAAGGTATTGTTCATAACTCCATCGATAAAATCCTCCTGCTGCTCGTTAAGCGGACCCGAAAGAGCTTTCAAATCGGTATTATCCGGCAGCCGGACGCCTTCATTAAAGTAACCGCAATATTCGGGGGTTTCAAGCAGCGTCTGCTCCAGGCAGCCCGTTGCGAGCGCATATTCGGGAAGCTTCTGCGCTGTTTCATCGTCAAAACCCTTTGTGTAATCCGCCGGGATAATGGGAAAACCGGTCATAGGCTTGTTGTTTCTTGCAAGCAGTGTCAAGCTTGGAGAACTGCAGGAATAGTATTCCGCGATATTTTCCTCGTCCATATCAAAGCCGCCGGCAGAGTGGTTCGTTGGGAACATTGCCACCACTCCCTTGTCCGCAAAAAACATATATCCGACCAGAACCGAAAAGCAGATAAGCGTCAGTGCTGCCGTCTGCACTACCGTCACTCCGCCATTCCGAAAAACGCGTCCGAAGCTGCGGAAAAGAGAACGGGGCTTGCGGTCTTTGCCCGGCGTCTTTTGCTTGACGTTGATCGTCAGAGCGTTGATAACATATGCGACGGCGGTTATCACGGCCGATATAAGCGCCGCGTACAGGAAGGGGTCAAGCGTATGTTGGCGAATGATCACATTGCTTGTGAAGCCGCTGTATGGCTTTTCGCCGAGAACGTTTGTTTTGAACAGAAATATCCCGCCGTATGCCGCCACACCCGCCAGAATTCCAAGCAAGGTCTGGAGCGCCGCTAAGATCACGGCTTCAACCGCATAGAGCTTGCCGATGGCGCTTTTTTTCATACCTATTTTCTTCAACATTTCGATCTTGCCGCGGCGTTCCGTAAAAATATTCCTCAGCACCGAGAACACCGACAAGACGGAAACTGCCGCGCCTACCCACGCGATCGCCATAAAGAAGCCGGTATGCCTCGCACTGTAGAAATCTACTCTATCCCAATCGTCTCCATACCTATACCACTGCGTCTCCCCGAGCGTTTCTCTTAAATAGCGGATAAACTCTCTCTTCTCACTATTCAATTTCTCGCGGCGCTGTCTCATATCAAAAAAATTGTTGATCAAATCTATACGGTATAGCGGGGCTTCGTCGCTTTCTCCGACAAATATCAGCGGTATTTTATACGGCTCCGCTTCTCCAAAGTCAAAAGGAGCTATATACAACACCGAACCAAACCGCCCTTTGCCGTATCTCTCATCGATAATCCCGACAACCGTGAACGTTCTGCCGTCGAGCGTTATGGTGTCGCCGCATTTACCCGCCCAATGGAACTTTTTGAGCACGCCGCGGTCGATAGCTATCTCATCGGCGGTTTCGGGCATTCTTCCCTCTTCAAGAGGGGTATGCCAGATGTTATGCTCGTCCTTGATAGTCGCATACTCAAAACGATCGTCGTCTATCCCCATTTTGCCGTAAACATACATAACGCCGTAATTATATCCGCTTCTGCCCTCCGTCGCCTTTGCAAGGGTCTCGTCGTCGGAGTTGGCGATGAGCACATCGTAATTGCCGTCAAGATCACACCATCTGTGGAAGTCCCGAACCACGCTCTCTCTTGCCGACATAAGTATCACAAAGATGACCGCCGTCAGCAGCACCCCCGAAAACAGCAGCGCTGCGGCGTTCTTTTTGTGCTTTCTCCAGTATTTCAGCGTCAGATAGATGTATGTTTTCATATTTCCTCCGTAATACTTTATCCCGCCAACCCAATCATTAAACACGTGCTGACGGGACAAAGCGAAAAATCAAGATAAAATAGGTTTAATCATGCTTAGCTATATGAGGTATGGTGCAAGATCCATTTGCTATTACAGTTTTTGATGCCGATGCAAATTTAATTTCATATTTTGTATTCGGCTGTAAATCTATTATAGTTGTAAATGAGCCGGGCATACCACCCGAAACAACCTGAGGAGGGGTTATTACTTTCTCATATTTTCCTGTGGCAACATTGCGAAAATAGATACAAGCAGATGTGCCCGATACAGGAGTAAATGATATACTGTAAGTGGCATAGCTCGATGTAGTAATTTGCGTTCTGGCCCCATCATTATCTGCGGAATACTCATATTTTACAGTATAGTTGCCCGCATTACCCGAATGGGATATCCTAATAATCCCCGCAGCAAACGCGTTTGTGCAAAGCACCGTTGCCATCATAATTGCCGCCATAAAAACAGCAGTGATTCTCTTAAACAACTTTTTCATAAAAACCTCCTTGATGTCTGTGGGGAATTATCCCCGTTTTACTTGTCCTGCCAAATTTCCCCTTCTCTTTTTAAGGACAGACTTTTTTGCGTTTATAACATTTTTAAATTTTGTATACTCGCACAAATTCCGCAGGTGATTTTTGCAGTTTTTTACGAATTGCTTAAACCCTCTTTTCATCACTGTAAACAGTGATCTTTTCGGTCTTGCCGTTTTTGTCCGTCAGCGTGAAAATCGTTTTCAGACGGTACTTTCCGCTTGACAGACCCGTTTTCGTGTTGGACATCACGAGCGTATTTGAGTACACTGTCTTTGTCCACTCCGCGCCGTCGTATGTAGTCCATATCCACAGGAAGCCCTGCTTCTGGAGATACTGCTCGGCCTCGATCTTTGTCACGTCCGAATAGGCTTTTATTGTGCTTTTACAAGTCGCGGTCGTGCCGTTTATAACAAGTTCGGACTTTGCTTCATAAGTCATTTCATAATATGGCTGAACCGTACTCGCCGAAACCGTTTGCGCACATGCCGTTACGGAAAACGAAAAGCACATCAAAAGGCATATCAGCAGTGAAATCACTTTCTTCATCGTTATCACCTCCTTGCTGTGGGAAACGTCAAAATTTCCCTTTCTATAATATAAGCGTTTTAGAACCCCCCAAACGTTACAGATTATTTATAAATATTTTTGAAAATCGACAATTTTTGTAAAATGTGCCAAATTTACAGCCTCGTTTTTATCCAAATCGCCGACGACGCTGAAAAGGTATCCGTCATATATCCAATACAGTCCATTGCCGCCGTTTTGGAAAGCTATGAAAAAGCCATCATTCTCCTCATATATCGAAATTGGCTCAACCTCTGCATTTTCAGTGTTTATATTGCCCATATTTCCACGAATCACATTCTGACTGAACGTCACTCTTTTTTCATTACATTTGTAATTTATTATCGTTTCCGTTTCATCAGCGTAGAAATCGGTTATCTCCCATCCATTATCCTCCGGCAGACCGTAGTATTCCGCAATATATGTTTTGTCGGAGGATATTTCTTCGATGAACAGTTTGGAGTAATCGGGCTTGGTATCAAAGGAATATCTTCCTATCGCAGCACTTACCGCATACGCAGTAACGCCAATCAGCAAAGAGGACACAATGATCATAACAGCAACGACACATCTCGCCCTGCGAAGCGTCCAGCGCTTATCGTAACGGTTTTTGCGGATATTTTTCAGCGTTTTGTATTCCCACAGTTTGTATGCTAGTGAAAATCTGTGCTTTTTTGAAACAGTCATACGGCGCGCCATACGCTCGTCAAAGGTCTCACCCAAAGCCTGCGCCAATTTTTCGTCAAATGTCATCAATAACACCCCTCTTCTTTAAAATCTTAATAAATCTTTTCCGCGCTCTATGAATATATACGCGGACACTGTTTTCGGGAATTCCCATAACAGTACTTATCTCCTTCGGACCTTTTTTGTCAAACAGATAAAGATAAAGCAGATCGTAATCTCTGTCCGACAGATGATCAAGAGCGCTTTTGATCTCCTCGACCGTCAGTTTTGAAAGCACCTCGTCCTCAACGCGGTAATCGACTTCAACATCATTAAGCTCGTCGATGCCTTTTGTTGGGCGACGTTTTTGTTTCCTGCACAGATCGATAGAAATATGCTCTATAATATTAGCGAAATACAAAGGCCTTTCGTTACAGGGTATTTTAGAAACTTTTTTAAAATTGTTAATAATCCACAAAAATGCTTCCTGAACAACGTCCTCTGCGTCGGATTTATTGTGCAAAATATCCAACGCAATTTTGAACATCATCTGTCTGTATTCGGAAAACAGCTCGCTCATCAGTTTGTTATCCGATTTTTTTGACATACGCCAGACCTCCTTTCGAGCCGGTTCGACATAATTATAACATTTGTGTTGAAGAATGTCAACAATTGTTTAATCAAAGCAAAGATCGTCGATATGAACATCACTTATTTTGTGGACGGAATTTATAATCATATCTGCAACCGCTCAGAAGCCTTGGACAAAACTATCGAAAGCTACAACAACATAATGTATAGGTACGACGCCAATGCGGAAGCTGCCGGGGATCTCGAAAAAATCTCAACAGAAAAAACCCGCGCCGAAAAGCCGTTTGGCTTAACAGCGCGGGAGTTTTTGTTTATTTGCTTTGGGAATACCGCTTTAAGCGATGAGATCCGAAAAATTTTCGATCTATCGGAAATTTTTTGATCGTGGACAGCGTAACCCTTTATTTCCTCTTGCGTCTGATCAAACAAATCACACAAATCGCAAGCACGGCTCCACCCGCAAGGAGAATGCCTCCCGCTATCAGGAACGGCAGCATTCCGTTTGAACGGTCGTTATCGGAAGTATCCGAAGTATCTGTAACGTCCGAACCGTCGGAACTGTCCTCGCTCTGTATTCCCTCACCCGACGAGGACTCGGAAGAATCATCACTGGATAAAGACGCGGAAGAGCCACCGTTTGACGAGACTGACGAAGAATTGCTATCCGGCGAGGTCGAGGAAGAATTGTCGCCCGATGAACTGTTTACATCGCTTGATGTATCAGAACCCTCATATTTCAACGTTCGCGTTTCTTCGGCGTTACACACAGCGCATACTCTTTTTTCCAGACCGTCACTGCTCTGTGTCGGGGTCTTTGTCGTCACCCAATCGCCGAAAGAATGTTGATTTGTTTTCGGGATCGTTTTCGTATTCGTATCGCCGCAGACCGTACACGTTTCTGTGATCTTGCCCTCCGACTTGCAGGTCGCGGCAGTGGTAGTGGTTTTGTAGGAGTGCTGATTTGTTTTCGGAATAGTCTGCGTATTCTTGTCTCCGCAAACCGTACACGTTTTAACGATCGTGCCCTCCGACTTGCAGGTCGCGGCGGTGGTAGTGGTCTTGTACGAGTGCTGAGAAGAAACGGATTTCGTCAAAGAGCTTCCGTCCGGGAGCTTCGCCGTAATAACGGCAGAGCCGCACTTTTTGACCGTCACTTTGCCGTTGGAAACAGTCACGACATCATTGTTCGACGAGCTCCACTGAACATTTTTAGCTGAAGCGCCTACCAAAGTAAGCCCGCTCGTTTTCAGCGCACCTCCCCAGTAATCGGTAAAAGTCACGGCAGCGCTGACGGAAAGGGTGTCCGAACCGCTTATATCGTAGGATATAAGATTGTTGCTCACCTCAAGGGTCTGAATAATGTTTCCCGTAGATTTTCCGCGAGAGGTATCGGGATTATTAAGATTGCCGCTAAACTCGCCCGCCGTTGTGTTGTAATATTTTACGGACTTTGAGCAGAACGTTCCCAATCCCACATAGCGGTGTTCCGGATCGATCATTTGGGTATAATGCCCGGTAACGCCGCCGGTATTGTTGACCCAGTCGGATTTCTCGCCATACCACTGGTTGATCCCGTTGACCATAGTCTCGCTCCAGTTCCACGCGATCACTTCTCCGAAGCTTCTTATTCCGTTAGGACCCGTTATTCCCCAAATACTCTCACCGTTTAATCTCTTGTGATCCATTGTCACACTGGCCTCGGCCGCGCGGAGTCTCGCAATATATTCCAGATCAGCCGACCACTTTATAGGAATATAATCGGCTGTCGTCAGCGGTTTCCCGCTCGATGGATTTTTAACGCCCTCTTTGCAGGCCTCAAGCCGAATTTCATTGATGCGGTCAAGGGCTTCCTGAATTTGCGCTATGTATTTTCCCTCGATCCCCAAAAACGTACACCCCGACTGCGGAGCATCGGAATCGGTAGGAAGAACAGTCGCAGCAGCGGCATTCACCCGAAGAAACGATATTATCCCCATAAACATAACGACCGCTGTCAATGATGCAAAAAAAGTATATATTTTTTTCATATTTGACCACTCCCTTGTGAAATATACTTTCATCAATCGGTAAAAAAAGACATCAACCTTGACCGATATTGTATCAAAATTGATGTCCGAATATGGAGCGGATAATGGGAGTCGAACCCACCACCTCAGCTTGGGAAGCTAATGTTTTACCGATAAACTATATCCGCGAAAGGCGTTGAGAATATTCAAGCCTATAATATTATAGCACAAAAAAAGCGAGATGTCAAGGGGAATTTGCGGTTTGCGTGAAATTTTCCCGCAAGAATTTTCTGTAAAAATCATCGCCGATTAACCTTGCATTAAAGGAAAAATTATGCTATAATATATCTAACATTATTTTATAAAAGGAGAATACGCGCAGATGAAAAATATCACCGAACAACAGATACTCGC
>DILZ01000037.1:6062-7502 GCA_002425305.1 Ruminococcaceae bacterium UBA5579 | reverse complement strand
CAAGAAAATTTCCAACAGCGGCGGATTTGTGAAGCTGTACAAGTCGGCGGACGACACGTTCTTTATGGGCGAATGTAAGGGAAGCGGAAAAAACCCGTATGTCACCTCGGCGGACTTCATCGACCCGACTAAGCCTGTGTTCCGCTGCTCGTGCCCGTCGCGGCAGTTCCCGTGCAAACACTCGCTGGGACTGATGTACGAGATGATGGCGGACAAGAAGTTCGAGCCGTGCGAGATACCGGAGGATATCGTAAGAAAACGCGGGAAGATAGCGGCGAAAAACGCTCCGGAAAAAGCGCCCGAGGAGCTTACTCCCGAAGAGGCGGCGAAGCTCGCAAAAAAGAAGGCTTCCGCAGCGAAGACCGCCAAAAAAGCGAAGACCGCGAAGCTCGAAAAGCAGCTTGAGGGTTTGGAGCTTTGCGAAAAAGCGGTCAAGGAACTGCTCGCGGCGGGCTTGGGAACGATGGGCGGCACGTCCCTGTCGGCGTATCAAAGCCTTTCAAAGCAGCTCGGCGACTACTATCTGATAGGTCCGCAAAAGCTCGTGAACAAGCTGATCTTCGAGATAAGCGTATCTCAGGTCAGCAATGCCGAGGCTCACTACGACAACGCGATTGATGTGCTTGAAAAGCTGTATACGCTTATCAAAAAATCGCGCGAATACTTAAACAAAAAGCTTGAAAGCGACGATGTTGCCAACGATGACACGATACTGTACGAGGAGTTAGGCGGCGCGTGGAAGATATCGGAGCTGGAAGCGTTGGGAAAGTGCGAAAAGGACGCGCGAATGGTCCAGCTTTCGTTCTGGGTGGATTATGACGAAAGCCGCAAGGAGTATACCGACACCGGCGTATGGCTAGACCTGAACAGCGCGAATGTGTACCAGACCAAAAACTACCGCCCGCTGAAATCGCTGAAATACGTCAAGGCGGACGACACGGTGTTCGGCGCGGTGAATGTTCCGTCAATGGCGGTCTATCCCGGCGAGGGCAATGTGCGCGTCCGCTGGGACGGCGCGGAGTTCTCCGAGCTTACGGAGGACGATTTCGCTAAGATACGCGCGGCGGCTGTAAAGTCGATAAACGCGGATGCCAAAGAGATTAAAAATCTGCTTAAAAACGCTATGCAAAGCCCAATTCTCTTTAAGCTTGTCGAGTTTGCTAAGATCGGCAAGATCGGCGACAGCGTTGTTTTGAAGCAATCGTGCGGCGACACGTTAACGCTGCTCGACTGCCCCGAACTCGTATCCACTACCGTAAAGCAGCTTTCGATACTGCCAAACGCGAGCCTTCTCGAAAACGGCGTTATGCTGTGCGGATTCTGGTACGACGCGGCAAGCCGCTTCGTATGCGCGCAGCCGATGTGTATTATCCCGAACAGCGAAAACTCGATAGTCAGGCTGCTTTATTAAGGAGTGCTTTTATGGATATAACACCTATC
>DILZ01000037.1:2432-6004 GCA_002425305.1 Ruminococcaceae bacterium UBA5579 | reverse complement strand
TTTTCGAGAAGGCTCGCGTTTGAAAAGCTCTCCTGTGTTCGGTAAAATCAACGAAATGACGGGAAAGCTGATTGACGAACCGTCGCCTGAAAATCTGCTCGACACGATAACGCTTGTTGACGCGGTCATCACGACTTTGGGAACGGTGGGCGTTTCCGGAGAGCTTGAACCGATAGAGATCACGGGGAACTCCACGGCAATAGTCAACGCGCCGTATTCGCGGCTCTCGCCGCTTATTGACGCGCTGACGACCTCGGGAAGCGGTAACTACAACACATTTCTGGATATCAAGGAGAATTATCCCGAGCTTATGCGCGACTACCGCGTGAAGCCCGTTCTTATCAGGGGTCTAAGCGCGTCCTATTCGGAGCTTGCCGACGAGGTCGCAAAAACGCTTTCCGAAATGGGAAAGGATATTATCCCGCTTCTGAAAAAAGACTTTGACCCCGACTGCAAAAGGAAAAGCGTCAACATCATCAATATCATCGAGGACGTTTGCGGCGCGGAGGAGAACAACTTCTACCTCGAACAGCTTGAACGCTCCGAAAAAGACGTGCGGCAGGCGCTTATCTACGCGCTTCGTCACGATGAGGCAAACATCGACAGGCTCATAGAGCTTACGAAAACGGAAAAGGGCAAGCCGAAAACCGCCGCGCTTGCCGCGCTGGCATCATTCGACTGCGAAAAATCCGCCGAGTTCTTTGAGGAATACGCGAAGAAAAAGCCCGTCGAGGTCATCAAGCTTATGCATAATGTTTCCTCAAGGTGGTCGAGCGTGCTTACCGCTCGGCTTATCGACGAGCTTCTTGTGGACGACAAGGGCAACAAGGTCACGCTGTCGCAGGCGGCTGATGAGAAGAAAGTGAAGCTGAAAGCCAAAATAGATGTTTTTGATATTCATCGTGCGCTTTGGGGCAAATGGGGCGCGGAAATCGAGAAGATATACCGCGAATTTGACTACAATATCCCATACGAGCCGATGTCGACCTGGCTCGGGTACTCCATAATGCTCACGCGGGACGAGAGCCTAATGGCTCTTGCGATAGAGCTTAACAACAAGTCTAAGCTG
This sequence comes from Ruminococcaceae bacterium UBA5579, assembly GCA_002425305.1. Classification (GTDB taxonomy): domain Bacteria; phylum Bacillota; class Clostridia; order Oscillospirales; family Ruminococcaceae; genus CAG-115. Next base: position 4,935 of record DILZ01000037.1, on the reverse strand, counting down.
AGAGGACACTACGACTACGCGGAAACGATTTCGCGTCTGCTCGGCGCGGAGGACTGCACGGCGTGGCTGAAAAGGAAAACGCACGAGCTGAATCAGAAAAGCGCGGGAAATCCGCATAAGCTCTACACAAGCGACTTCGCAGGAGTTATGGAGAAAGTTCGATTTGTCAACGGCGGGTATGAGCTTCAAATCTCATACCACCAAAATGAAATATCGGACAAGGAGATCTACTTTTCCGCGCCTATTGCTCAGCCGATGAAGCAGCTTATGGATATTTACATATTCGAAAACCATTACGTCCGGGAATTTATTAAAAAGCCCGATATGACGGTATTGAGCGTTATTTTCAAATCGGGTATCAAAAACGTCAAGGAGCTTGTCGACGCGTATTTTGACCAAAACGAAACGTTTACTCCGTTCGCGGTGCGCAGTTTCTTCGGTATGCTTCCGGGCGACAGGGATTTCAAGCTCAACGAAGCGCGGAGGATAGTCGAGCTTTCCCGCAGCGGCAAGCTGAAAGCCAAGATCGACGCAGACGACCTCTCCGTTTGGGCGGAGTCGGGAATGAAATAACGCCGCTCCGTTTAAGGAAATGAACCGCACACAACAGCGGTGCGGCAGACTGCTTATTAAAAGGGGATTTTTATGGATATAACACCTATCTACGAACTGAAAACGCGGCTTCGCGCCGCAGCTATCGCGGGAACGAATCTGCTGTCGGAGGACTTCCGGCTGAAAAAGGCGGCGGAGAGCTTCGAGCCGTTGGCAAAAAGCTCGCCCGTGTTCGCGAAAATAAACGAGATGACGGTAAAGCTGCTAGCCGAGCCGTCGCCCGAAGGACTGCTGGACACGATAACGCTTGTTGACGCGGTCATCACGACTTTGGGAACGATCGGCGTTTCCGGTGAGCTTGAACCGATAGAGATCGCGGGAAACTCCACGACGATAGTAAACGCGCCGTAATCACGGCTTTCGCCGCTGCTGGACGCGCTGACGACCACGGGCAGTGGGAACTACAACACCTTTATGGAGACCAAGGCGAATTATCCCGAGCTGATGAGCGACTACCGCGTAAAGCCTGTTCTTGTCAAGGGGCTTGGCGCGTCCTATTCGGAGCTTGCGTTAGAGGTGGAAAAAACGATCTCCGAAATGGGTAAGGATATGCTGCCGCTTCTGAAAAAACACTTTGATCCCAAAGGAAAAAAAGAAGCGGTGCGGTGCTTGAACGTTATAGAAAACATCGGCGGCGCGGAGGAGAACGATTTTTATATCGAACAGCTTGAAAACGCCGAAAAGGACGTTCGCAAGGCGTTAATCTACGCGCTGCGTCACGACGAGAGGAATATAGATAAGCTTATCGAGCTTACGAAAACGGAAAAGGGCAAGTTCAAAGCCGCCGCTCTCGCCGCGCTGGCAAAGTTCGACTGCGAAAAGTCCGCCGCGTTCTTTGGTGAATACGTGAAGAAAAAGCCCGTCGAGGTCATCAAAACGATGAACCAGGTATCATCAAAGTGGTCGAGCGAGCTTACCGCGCGAATTATCGACGAGCTTCTCGTGGACGATAAAGGCAACAAGATAACGCTGTCGCAGTCGGCTGATGTGAAGAATGTAAAGCTGAAAGCGAAAACGGACTTCTACGAACTTAACGCCGCGCTTTGGGGCAAATGGGGCGAGGTTATCGAGAAGATATACCGCGAATATGAAGACAAGGATAAGTCACCGCAGATGTCGGTTCGGCTCGGGGACACGATAATTGTCACGGGCGACGAGAGCCTGAAGGAGCTCGCGACAGAGCTTAACAGCAAGTCGAAGCTGAAAGGGCACTACGACTATGCGGAGACCGTGGCGCGCCTGCTCGGCAAGGAGGACAACACGGATTGGTTCAAAAAGAAGGCTCACGAGCTGAAGCTGAAAAGCGCGCTTGACGACAAGGCTGTTCACAACAGCTTTTTCACGCGCGTGCTGCGAATGGTGGAGTTTAAGGACGGCAAGCACGTTCTCACCGTGGGGCATTATGACGACACGACCGAAATGTGGGAGTACATAACCGTTCCGATAACGCAGTCGATACACGCGATCACGGATATTCTGATCAAGAGCCAAAGCGAGTATTACAACACGGCGATGGGGAAATGGATAGACCCGAACGATAAAGAACTCTGCGATAAGCTGGGGAATTATTATGTCGAGCAGTTTATAAAAAAGCCGGAACCCTATCTGGAGAATTTGATCCGCAAAACGAATATAAGAAATGTCAAGGGGCTTGCACGCGCGTATTTCTCGAACGCGTCGTCGATCTCGCAATGGGGCGGGCGGGGTTTCTTCAATCAGCTTCTCGGCGATGACGATTTCAAGCTCGCCGAAGCGCGGGAGATCATCGAGCTTTTCCGCAAGGGCAAGCTTAAGGCGAAGTTTGATTTGGAGGACTTTATAAGCTGGGTTGAAAGCGGAATGAAATAAAATCAACATAACGAAAGTGCTGTAAATTTCAAAAAGTGTCAGC
>DILZ01000037.1:0-2352 GCA_002425305.1 Ruminococcaceae bacterium UBA5579 | reverse complement strand
TTTAAATAAGGAGAAATTATGGAACAAAATATACTTAGACTTCCTGCGGAAAAACTTTTTGAAGAGGAGCTTAACGCGCTTATTAAAGCGGAAAGCGACCCCGTTCCGACGGGATGGAGAATGTCGCCGCGGTCGGTCAAGACGTATATCTGCGGAGGAAAGGTCGGGAAAACGGTCATTACGCCGAAGTATATCGGGCACGAGAGATTGGTGGAGATAGCGATATCGACACTTGTGACGGACAGAGCCTTGCTGCTTATCGGCGAACCCGGTACGGCAAAGAGCTGGCTTTCGGAGCATCTGACGGCGGCGATAAACGGCGATAGCTCGCGCGTTATACAGGGAACGGCGGGCACTACCGAAGAGCAGATACGCTATTCGTGGAACTACGCTATGCTGATAGCGAACGGGCCTAGCGAGGCGGCAATGCTGAAAAGCCCCGTATTCACGGCTATGGAGGCGGGAGCTGTTGCGCGCGTTGAGGAAATTTCAAGGTGCGCTTCGGAGGTTCAGGACACGCTTATCTCGCTGCTTTCGGAAAAGCGCGTTTCCGTGCCGGAGCTGAATATGGAGGTTCCCGCGAAAAAGGGATTTTCGATAATCGCCACCGCGAACACGCGCGACAAGGGGGTTAACGATATGTCGGCGGCGTTGAAGCGGCGTTTCAACATCGTGGTGCTTCCCTCTCCCGAAACTCTGGACGAGGAGATGGAGATAGTAAAGACGCGCGTCGAGCAGCTTTCGGGCAGTCTTGATCTTAACGCGGCGCTGCCTAAGGAAGCGGTCGTTGAAAAGATATGCACGATATTCCGCGAGCTAAGACAAGGGGAAACTCTCGACAAGAAACAGAAGGTAAAAGCGCCGAGCGGCGTTTTATCCACTGCCGAAGCTATCTCCTTGCTCTGCAACAGTATGGCTCTGGCTGGCAGCTTCGGCAGCGGCGATATTTCGGACGAGGATATCGCGGCGGGCTTGCAGGGCGCGGTAGTCAAGGACGAGAAGAACGATAAGGTCGCTTGGAAAGAATATCTCGAGAATATTATGAAAAAGCGCGGCTCGCAATGGAGCGGTCTGTACAAGGCGTGTCGGGAGCTGAACGAATGAGCGGCGTGAACTTTTTCGGAATACGCCACCTCTCCCCCGCAGGCGGTTTTTATCTTGAAAGGTATCTTGACGAGATACACCCCGAATGCGTTCTGATAGAAGCACCGTGCGATTTTGAGGACACGCTCGGCGATATCGTAAGAGCGGAAACAAAGCCGCCGTTCGCGATACTCGCGTATACCAAAGAGCCGCCCGTGCGGACGATACTTCATCCGTTCGCGGAATACTCGCCGGAATACCGCGCGATACTTTGGGCGCATAAAAACGGGGCTGCGGTGCGGTTTACGGACTTGCCAAGCGGAGCTTTTCTCGGACTTGAACGCGAAAGAGAGCTTGCCGCGGAAAACGAGCAAAACGAGCCGACAGAGGAAACCGAAGCACGCGAACCTTCCGTGTACGAAAAGCTCGATATGCAGAGCGGCGAAGGCTCTCACGAAACGTTTTGGGAGCGCACGTTGGAGCACTGCGCGAATTATAACGGCTATCACGAGGGGTCAAACCTATTCGGGGCGAATATCCGCGAGCTGTCCGAAAAAACGGAAAGCGACCTTGCGGAGCTGCAGCTGCGCGAGGCGCAAATGCGCTTTGTTATCCGAAAAGCGGCGGCGGAGTTCGCACCGGAAAAAATCGTTGTGGTTACAGGCTCTTATCACGTTGACGGACTGCGCAATTGGGAAAATGAGGAAACGCTCCCCGAATTTCCGAAAACGGAGAGCCTGCACACACTTATGCCGTACTCTTACTACCGTCTATCAACGCGTTCCGGCTACGGCGCGGGCAACAAAGCTCCCGCCTACTATGAGCTTATCTGGGACGGGTTAAATCAAGGCGAGCCGCTCTACGCGGCGAACGCGTACCTTACGAAGATCGCGGCTTTTCAGCGCGCGAACGGCTTTGCCGCGTCCTCGGCGCAGGTCATCGAGGCATTGAGATTGGCAGGCTCGCTTGCGAAAATGCGCGGCGGCGAACTGCCCGTTTTGCGCGATTTGCGCGATGCCGTCGAAACGTGTATTGGAGAAGGCAGCTTTGCCGCGATAAGCACGGCGGTCGCAGACACGGAGATAGGTACAAGGATCGGCGAACTGCCCGAAGGCGTTTCGCGGACGAGTATTCAGGACGATTTCTATCGGCTGCTGAGTGAACTGAAGCTCGACAAATACCGCACTATAACGGCGCAGGAGCTGAAGCTCGATCTGCGCGAGAACCGCCGCGCCGCAACGGAGTAAGAACGCGTCCTCGATCGCCGCC
>DILZ01000126.1:18354-19148 GCA_002425305.1 Ruminococcaceae bacterium UBA5579 | reverse complement strand
GCGGTCGGGGGTGAAATCGGGCTGTAAAATGCTTTCGGAAGCGCTTCCCGTGCCGCCCTCGATTATAGTGGAAAGCGGAAATTTGCCGTCCGTTATCATCAGCCCCGTGCCCATAGGACCGTAAAGCCCTTTGTGACCCGCTGCGCAAATGATGTTCGCGCCTCCGTCAAGCGTTATCGGCAAAGCGCCGGCACCTTGAGCCGCGTCAAGTATAAAGCAGACGCCCCTACGCCGGCACATTGCGGCAAGCTCGTTTACGGGCGTGCGCAGTCCGGTGACATTGGACGCGGAGCGGCACTATTAACGCTGCGGGAGTGGTCGCTCTCGGCGAGGGCGTGAATTTTGTGAAGCGAAAAAATCCCGAAACTATTCTGGAGCACGAGCTTACGCTCTGCGAGCAATTTTGCAGCGCTGCCGAACGGATAGACGGGATAGTTCTGCACAATTTCATTACACCGCGAAACAAGCGACTCTATGCGCCCGTTGTATCTTTTAACTTCGAGCGCCTAAGCTCCGAAGAAGGCGCGCGGCTGCTTTCGGAAAACGGTTTTTATATGCGCGGCGGACTGCACTGCGCCCCGCTTGCTCACAAAAAGATCGGCACTATAAAGGGCGGAACTATCAGGTTTTCGCCGTCAGCCTTCAACACCGCACGCGAGGTCGAGCTGCTTATCGGCACGCTCAAACGGCTTTGCCGCACAATTTAAGCACCTGTCTGTATAACCGCTCAATGAACTCCCCGAAACACCGTCGGGGAGTTTTTCGCGGACTGCCGCGCGTCGCTTGGCGAGGGG
>DILZ01000126.1:8352-18289 GCA_002425305.1 Ruminococcaceae bacterium UBA5579 | reverse complement strand
TGGGTGCGCGGTGGGCAATGACTTTTCGGGGGCGGCATTTTCGGGGATCGTCTTGCATACAATTAGACAAGTATTGATTTGGGAGAGTGAGAGTATGGGTGTTCGCGAAAAACTGATCGCTCTTGAAGAGCTGACCGCGCGAAAGAGCACGGTTACTGTCTCGACGGACGGAGGGCTGCGAAACGGCGCGGAGATATGTGTGGAAAACTGCCGCTGTATAAAGGAGCTTGACGATAATTTTATCGTGCTTTCCGTGTACGGAATGGATATCCGCGTTTCAGGCACGCCGCTTTGTCTAGAAAACTTCGGCGTGGGAAGCGTCAAGATCACCGGACTGATACACTCGCTTACCTTTGAGGAGAACGATCGATGAAAAAGAAACAAAGGATAAAAGGACTGCGATTGGGATATGTGAAGTTTTCGGGAATAGGCGGCTATCGCGAAAAAATGATCACGGAGCTTCTTGAAGACGGGATCCCCGTGCGTAATATAGAGGTCACGGAAGAAGAAATAAGCGGCGCGGTCTCGCCGCTGGATTACTATCGCGTTTCCGAAACGGCACGGCGGCACGGCGTTCGCATACGCGCTGGTGAACGGCGCGGAATCTACTTCACGCTCTCGAAATACCGCACAAGAGTAGGACTTTGTGTAGGCGCTCTGCTGTTCGTGCTGTTTATCTCGCTCTGGCAGACAACCGTGCGCTCGATAACGATCGAAGGCGACGTTCCGCGCTCACAAATAATGAAAATTCTTGACGAATGCAGCATACGAATTGGCGCTTCCACCGATACGCTGGAGATATCCAAGGCGGAACACCGCATACTTGCGGAGGTCTCGGGGTGCGCCTGGGCAGACGTTTCCTGCGAGGGCTTTCGGGTGAATGTCCGTGTGGAAAAGGGCGTTGAAAAGCCCGAAATGGAGGATGATAAACCCCGAAACATCATAGCCTCGCGTTCCGCAATGATAGTGCGTCAGATACCGCGTATGGGCGCGTCCGTTGTGGAGAACGGCAGCGGCGTTAACGCGGGCGATCTGCTCGTTTCGGGAACCGTTCCGGACGGGCGCGACAACATTCTGTTCGTCCGTGCGGACGCGGAAATAATCGGCGAGTGGAATGAAACAAGGGAATTTTTCGTTCCCTACAACGAAACCATAAGCATTCCGAACGGCGAACGCAAAGTATTCAAGTATCTGGTTTACGGAAACGACGAATATCCGCTGTTCGTAGGAAAAGCAGGCGCGGAAAACTCACTTTACACAGAGGAAACAAGGATTGTAAAGCTCTTCGGACAAAAAACCGCGTTCAAGCTGAAATCTGGCATCTACACAGCGTATACATCTCAAAACATAACAAGAAGCCCCGACGACGCGCTGTCGGAGCTTAAAAAGCAAAAGCAGACCTTTGAGGAAAACTTCTATTCGGAATTTGACATAGTAAATGTTGAGGAGCGGTTTTATCCCCAACCCGACGGGATCCGTCTTGTAGCGGAATACACCCTTCAAGGAGATATAGCGACGCCGTCGCCTATTGAAATGGGCGATATGTCGATGCCGGTGCCTCCGGATACCTCGGAAACATCGGATAACTAAACGGAACTATTCTACACGCTATGCTGCCAATGCCTAAGTCTTGGCAGCATTTCTTCAAAATAAGCCCGTGCCTGTTCCTGCGGGAATTGCTCGTTTGACATATGCTCAACAAGATAATCCGTCAACTCCTCAAGGCTTGTATAAACGAATTTGCCGTCGGTATAACACCACTTACAGTATTCCTCGTTGAACGTACCGTCATTCTCCCTGCTTATCGACAGATCGTCAAGCGGCATACCGCAGCACTGACAGATAAGCTGTCGCGGAGAGCCTAACAGCGTATTGATAGAAACGTCGAACAGCTTCGACAGCAGCTTCAGCGTTTCCGTATTCGGCACGGTTTCGCCGGTTTCCCACCGCGACACTGCCTGCCGCGTAACGTAGACCTTTTCTGCAAGCTCCTCCTGTGAAAAACCTTTTTTTGTGCGCAGCTCCAAAATAACATTCTTTGTTTCCATTATGATTTCCTTTCTGCCGAATGTCGGCATTGCATATTATATTCCCTGTATACATTATACATTAAAACGTACCATAAAACAAGCAACCGCCTGTTGCTGTAAAAAAATTCCCCNNTCCGCTCGGCGGGGTACCTTATTCAAACATTTTCGGAGTGTATAACCAAACGCTTATTTCTGTTGTCGCGCATCATAATAACGAATATTATCAACGCCGCAGCGTAAGACGGAACATCAATCAACAGCCGCTGCGGGATCGTCGGAGAAAAACCGTCGGGTATACCGCTCAAAAACAGCTGCGTCGTTATCGTGCCGCCGAAGTTGTTCATCGCGTGGAATATCGCTGCGGGGTAAATCGAATTTGTCTTTTTCGTGAGCCACATCAGAAATATTCCCGTAAATATGCAGGAAACGCACATTAAGATTATTCCGAGATACGGATAGCCCTCATAATCCGTGCCGAAATTGTGACCCTCAACGGTAAGCTCCGCGTGCCATAATCCCCAGATGATCCCGCCGACGATTATCGTTCCCGTTGTTCCGAGCAGCGGCTCCATTTTTTGATTCATATATCCGCGCCAGCCAAACTCCTCGCCGAACGTGTTGAACGCCATAAGCGGAGCTGTTGCGAATATCGTAAGTATCGAAGGCAGCATCTGCGAGAAATTGAAATTCTTTCCCAGATCCGACCAATCGCCGCCCCCGATCGTAAGCGTTGTGAATATTCCCTGAAAAATGCTTATCCCGCTTACGGCAAAGACCGCGAACAGATAATATTTAAGGTTGCCCTTAAAATTAAAGTGCAGCATACTGTCGTGCCAGCCCTCGTGAGTGAGCTTGCGCGTTATTACGTTCGCGAGTGCCGGACCAAATCCGACCGCCCAGGAAAACACGGGCATTTTGTATGTTGAAAACCATTCTTGAAAACCAACGGTTTTGTTTAATATTATCGCGGGTATCCACGATATCCCGAAAGCGAACAGAATGAAGATAACGAGCCGTTTTGCCTCGAGCTTTTTATTTATCATACCCGTTCACTCCCTTCATAAATAATCTGCACGCGATCTTATATGAAAGCAAAAACGCCGCTAACGATATAAAAGGTAAAATGCTCAATATTAGTACCAGCGTGTTCGCTCCGCCGTTCAGAAGTGAGGTAAACGTTTGCAATATATTTTCTTTGATGTTATCGGGCAGCAAACTATACACCGTGACTACCGCCGTGCAAAGCAAGAGCATTATTATCATCTTAACAATGCTGCCCTTTTTCGCTCCGAACCGCACCATAAACGGTATATCAAAAGCGCTTACGGACATCAGCAGGAATACTCCCGAAAGATATAACGACTGTATATTTGCCGTAAGCTCGCTGCCGGTTATAAAGTAAACTGCGGTAGCATACAAATGATCCGTGAAAATACCCGATATCATATAGATCAGATTTATCATAATCGTTACCACATATTTGCGGTATATAAAGCCCTTTACTCCCTGCGGCGTTGAAACGATGAAATACGCCCAGAGCTTCTTGTCGTCCCCCTTGAACGCCTCGCTCATCAGCCCGCTTACGGCAAATATCCCGCATACCCACATAAGCACGCGAATTAATACGTTCTTCGTCAATTCAACCATTTCCTCAACGCTCGTGTTGCCGGCAATAACTCCGATAGCCGAAACGCAGAACGGAAACAGCGTCAGCAATATCGGAGCACACGCCGTGAGAATAAGCACTAACCTGTTCTGCTTCAGTTCCTTATACAACAGTCCCGTCGCGCCGTCGGTTTTTTCGGGAAGCACGACGACTGTTGATCCTTCTTCCTTTTTTGTTTTCGCAGCGCGCTGATATGCATATCTCATACTGAGATACGCCGTGAAAAAGCTCGCCGCGATCATCACAAGCAGCAGCGGAACAGCCCACGCAAGCGCTTTTGCATCAAATACCGGCAATTCATAGCGCGCATCGCTTCCTCCGAACGCTGAAATATCGATGCCGCTTGCGTTCCAGACAATGACCACAACAGCCGCCATAAGCGCTAAGCTTGTCAACCCCGCTTTAGTCTGCGCCTTTTTTAAATCCGCTCCGTTTCGCGAACGCAGCGTGAAAATATTAGCCGGCAGAGAGTTAAGCGTAATCACCGCGAACACTATCATATGCCAAACGATATAATTCACGCCGAACGGTCTTTCCGTGTACGCGCACAGAGCTGCAGCGCTGCAAAGACTGATAACCGCGCTTACAAGACCTACCGAAAGTCTGCGGACAAACCTTGCCGCCGTTCGTTCAAACGGAGTTATCGGCAGCGCATATGAATAGTTCAGCCAACCCGTATTGACATCCGCCTTGAAATTTTCGTCCAGCATCAGTGACATCGAGCTGACAAGCGCGGTCATCATAATCATAATATCAACTATTACCGGCAGCGCTATTTCCGTATTTTCGTTCGCGCCCAATGAAAGCAGCATTCCCCATATCATCGCTATCTCTCCGAGCAAAAGCCCGAATTGCAGTAAAATAGCCTTTCTTGAGAGCCGAAACTCCCGAAACATAAGCGACCGAAATTTCATCACGACCACCCCATTTCGCCCTTGTGGACATAGTAAAGCATAATATTGTCAAGACTTGCGGGATCAATGACCGCGCCGCTGTATTTCCGGCGGGCGTTTTCGCGGTCGGAAAGCATTACCTCTGCGCCGAATTCATTCAAGCGTACGCTGACTATATCCGCCTTATCGATATTCCCGACCTCGTCCTTGCCGCATTTCAATATTCCGTGTGTTTCAAGGACAACGTCCTTACAGTCCGTCAGCAGTATTTTTCCCTTGTCGATAAAGGTAACGCTGTCGGCGATCTTTTCAAGGTCGCCCGTGATATGCGAGGACATAAGTATAGAACGTTCGCCGTTTTGCAGGTACTCCATAAATATGTGAAGTATCTCGTCGCGCACAACCGGGTCAAGTCCCGTCGTAGCCTCGTCCATAACGAGCAGCTCGGCGTTATGCGACAGCGCGCAGGCTATTTGCAGCTTCATTTTCATTCCCTTGGAATATTGCCCGATTTTCTTTTTCAACGGCAACTTAAAGCGTTCAAGATACTCGGAATACACGGTGTTATCCCACTCTGGGTACAGGCCCTCAAATATACGCGCCATATCCAACGCAGTGAATACATCGTGGAACGGCAGCTCGTCAAACACTACGGCAAGACGCTTTTTTATCTCGAACTCGTCCTTGATGTGATCAAATCCGAGCAGCCGTATCTCTCCCTCGTCGATATTTGTGATGTTCAGCAGACTGCGGATAGTGGTGGTCTTGCCCGCGCCGTTCTGCCCGATAAATCCCATAATGCTGCCTTTTGGCAAGTTGAAACTGATATTATCGAGCGTAAAGCCCTCATATCGTTTTGTAACTCCCGATATTTGAATGGCGTTTTCGTATTCGTTCATATTATTCTCCTCCGTTTACAAGATCGAGCATCTCGTGCAGCTCGTCCATAGTCAGACCTATTTTCCGCGCTTTCTCGCCCACGTCAACGAACAGAGCCTCGATAGCTTTTATCTGCTCCTCGCGGAAAAGCTCCGCGTTCTGCGCCTTTACAAACGATCCTTTGCCCGTATACGACTCGATAAATCCGTCCCGCTCAAGTTCCTCGTAGGCGCGTTTTGTGGTCATAAAGCTTATGCGCAGCTCAAGAGCAAGATTCCGCATAGACGGCAGCATTTCACCTTCCTTCAGCCTTCCATCGAATATTTGTGTTTTGATCTGGTCCGCTATCTGCAAATAAATCGGCTTGCCGTCAGCGTTGCTGATGTTGATGTTCATTTGTGTCAGCTCTCCTTGCATCTCAATTGTATAACTACTATGTATACAATTATATCATTTGTTTTGTGTTTTGTCAAGAGTTTTTTTATTTTTTTGCGAAAATTTTGTACGGAAACGGTATTATTTTAAAGGTGACCTTTATATTCTGTGATCTCATAACGAAAAACCGGTTTTGTTCAAATTTGAACAAAACCGGTCAACTATCCGACAATTGAGCAATTTTCGCTTGAATACGCTTATACTCGGCTGAGATAAGCGACGCGCCGCGCTGCTTTAAGTAAATCTCGGCGTAGAGCTTGTTGAAAAACAGAAATCCGCCGAAAAAACGCTCCATACGGCGAATTTGCTCGAACGTATATACGCTTGCGAGAAAAATGAGCTTTTCACGCTCGGTGGCGTTCGGCTCCAGACCGCCCATCATCAGAAAATCGTATATCGTATTCAGAACAACGCGAACGTCTGCGGGCGGGAACTCGCCGCTCGTTACTGCCTCGCAAAGCTCGACAGCGTCGCCTATACGCGCGGCGTCCTTTGCTTTCAGCCACACAGCGCGGTCATAAACATACAACGCTCTGCAAAGCGACTCCTTGACGCGGACGTCGCAATGACACCGTATTACCACAAGCATACCGCGCCGCAGATTTTTGTCCGGCTCGGCGGGGCAATTTCCCACTGCAAATCTCGATGTTTCGTGATCCAATCTTGCCGCGTCCGTCAACGGCGCGTTTTCTATGTTCAGGCAGTGCGCGAGAATTTCGGCGGCGGTCTGCTTCAGCACGGGAAAGCTCTGCGTTACCTTCTCGAAAAAACCTATCGTATATGACGGCGACACATACCGCCCGCCCTTTGAAAGGAACTTCTTCATTATATCGAGCGTGTATTCCAACGCCGCCTGCGCCATATTCCAATCGCTTTGTGAACGTATCTTGTCAACGCACTCCGAAAGGTAGCGCTCCCAATTTTCGGTATCCTTGAGCCGTAAGATACCCGCCGTCATTAGTCCGCAGCGGCTCTCGAAGTCGTTCGGATACCAATCCAGAGCCTCGGAGAACGCCTTGAACGCTCCGCCGAAGTCCCATTTACCCAGAAACGTCTGCGCCTCCGCACGTTTTTCCTTGCACTCGTCCAAGCCGTATGTGTCGTCGACCGCGTCCTCCTCATCAATAAGCTCCGAGAGGTCGGCTACTATCGCAAGCTCATCGGGTATCGCAGAACGCAGACCGTTCAGCAGCTCCTCGCGCGCCTCGCTGTACAGAATATGCGTTCCGCAGTAGCAGCAAAAGCCGCTGTCAAGGTCGCTGTCAAGCATTATCATTCGTTCGCACTTCGGACAAACGCAGTATTCCAGCATAATATCATCTCACTTTTAAGTAAAAATCACTCTCCGAACAAGCTCGGTCAAACCCCTCATACGATCCTCCAATCAATAGGCTCAATGCCGTTGCTTTTGAGAAACTCGTTAGCCTTGACGAAGTGTCCGCAGCCGAAAAATCCGTTATACGCGGAAAGAGGGCTTGGGTGAGCGCATTGCAGCACCAAATGCCTGGGGTTGGTAATGAGCTTTGCCTTGGCGCGCGCATTCCCGCCCCACAGCAGGAAAACTATCGGCGTTTCACGTCCGTTCAGCAGCTCTATGATGCGGTCGGTAAGTATTTCCCAACCGTGTCCGCGGTGAGAGTTCGCCTGACCCTCGCGCACGGTAAGCGCGGTATTCAGCAGCAGCACGCCGCTTTGCGCCCACGCGGTAAGCTCGCCGTGAGGCGGTATCGGAAGACCCAGCTCGTTTTGTATTTCCTTAAAGATATTTTGCAAAGACGGCGGAGGCGGAGTGCCCTTCTTCACGGAAAAGCACATTCCGTGCGCCTGTCCCGCGCCGTGATACGGGTCCTGGCCGAGTATCACCGCCTTGACGTCGCTGTATGACGTGGTTTTCAGCGCGTTGAAGATATCATTCATCGGCGGATATATCGTACGCGAATTATACTCCGATATCAGAAACCGCCGAAGCTGTAAATAATAATCCTTTTTGAACTCGCCGGCAAGCAGCTCGTCCCATTCGTTGCCTATATTTACCATTACTTTTTATCCTTTGCGCTCTTTTTCTTTTTGGGATTTTTCCTCGCGACCTCTTTACCTCGCTTTTGCTTTGTGGAAAACCCGAACGTCCCTATTTTCTTGCCGAGCGCGAAATACGTTCCGTGAGCGTAAGTCAGCAACCCCGCCTGTTCGATCATCAGTCTTCCCTTTTCATCGATCAGATCGTCCTCGATATTTACCGCGAGAATATCCGCAAGGAACATATCGTGCGAGCCTTGCGGCTGAACATCAAACACCTTGCACTCCAGAGAAATCTTGCTTTGAGCTATCATCGGCGCGGATATCCGAGTACACGGCAGCGCCGTCAGCTTGCGCTTTTCGAGCTTATTCTCGGTCTTTCCCGACTTTATCCCGCAGTAATCGAGCGTCCGCACCGTGCTTGACGGCATCATATTCACGCAGAATTCCCCCGACTGCTTGATGATATCGTAGGAATTGCGCTCGCGCCGCACGGAGATGTAAAGACGCGGCGGGTCGGAGCTGATTATTCCCGTCCACGCTATTGTGAGAGCTGTCGGCTTATCAACGGTCCCGCAGGACACCAAAACGGCGGGCACAGGAGCTAAAAGAGTGCCGCCCTTCCAAGTAATTTTTGACATTAAAGCACCTCTTTCTCCGCCCATTTTAAGCGGTGAAGATCTATCTTCATTTATTTTAGCATATTTTTCCGAAATTTTCAATAACAATCTTGAATTTCCCTTAAAAATGTGCTATAATATTTTAAAGAAAAAAGGAGGGGTTGCTATGCCTTTTATCAACACAAAGTATTCGGGAAATATCACTCCCGAACAGGAGATCGACATCAAGACCGCGCTCGGCGAGGCGGCGTCCATTATCGGAAAGTCCGAAAACTGGCTTATGGTCGGATTCGAGCCGAATTGCCCGCTTTACTTTAAGGGCGAGAAGTCCGATAAAATAGCGTTTGTTGAGGTCAGCATTTACGGAAGCTCATCGAGATCCGCGTACGAGAAATTCACGGCTGCCGTTTGCAAAATACTTGAAAATACGCTCGGAGTACCGTCGGATTCGGTCTACGTCAAGTACTCCCCCACAGAAAATTGGGGCTGGAACGGCGGAAACTTCTGATGAAAGAAAACCGCAAACGGCTTTAATCGCAATAAATTCCCCGCCGAATACGGCGGGGATATCATTTTTACTTGTTGAACTTTTCCTTTATCTTATCGAAAAATCCCTTGCGTTTCTCATAATTCTTCTCGTCAAGCGTAGACTCAAACGCCTCAAGCGCGTCCTTTTGCTTTTTGCTGAGGTTCTTGGGAACTTCAACGCTTATCGTCACAAATTGGTCGCCCCTGTTTCCTTCGCTCTGCTGGAGCTTCTGAACGCCCTTGCCGCGCAGCCTGAACACCGTGCCCGGCTGAGTTCCCGCGGGAACATTGTAAGTAACCGAGCCGTCGATAGTCGGCACCTCTATCTCCGCGCCCAAAGCCGCTTGTGCATAAGTTATCGGGAAGTCTATGCGGATATTGTAATCCTCACGCGTGAACACAGGGTCGCGCCGCACGGATATGCGCACCTTAAGATCGCCGCGAGAACCGCCGTTCGTGCCTACATTTCCTTGTCCGCGAACGTTCAGCGTCATTCCGTCATCAATACCGGCTGGCACCTTGACGGAAACGGTCTTCTTCATATTCACACTGCCCTTACCGCGGCATTTTGTACACTGTTTCTCTATTATCTTGCCCTTGCCGCCGCACTTTGAACACGGACGCTGCGTCTGCATCATACCGAACATACTCCGCTGCTGAACGGTCACAAAGCCCTTGCCGTTACATTCCGGACAGGTCTTGGCGCTTGTGCCTGCCTCAGCGCCCGTTCCCTTACAATCGGGACACTCCTCCGCGCGGTTCACCGTTATATCGTGCGATACGCCCTTGCACGCCTCCATAAACGAGATATCCAGCGACACCACGATATCCGCGCCGCGCCGCGCTCCGTTCGCGCTTGCGCTCCTGCCC
>DILZ01000126.1:5882-8293 GCA_002425305.1 Ruminococcaceae bacterium UBA5579 | reverse complement strand
TACACGCTCCGCCGCCTCCGCCGTAGCTCGGGTCTACTCCCGCAAATCCGAACTGATCGTACTTTGCCCTCTTTTCGGGATCGCTCAGCACCTGATTTGCCTCGTTTACCTCCTTGAACTTATCCGCTGCGGTAGGGTCGTCGGGGTTCAGATCGGGGTGATACTGCTTTGCGAGCTTGCGGTACGCCTTCTTTATCTCCGCGTCCGTCGCGCCCTTTTGCAGACCCAACACCTCATAATAATCTCTTTTGTCCGCCATATTCTCTCCTTATTTTAAAAGCAAAATACGCACCGCTCAGTCGAACGAAGTTTGACCGAGCCAGCCGAGCAACATTGCAGACTTTCCACTCCACTTCGCTCCGTTACAAGTCTGCAACGTCACTCGCTTGCGTATTTTGCACACGCCGCCATTGTGTTGCTTTTCTTCAAACACCACAAAAATGCGCCGCCATTTCGCTGCCTTTCTTCAAGCGTTGCTTTACTGCACCGCCATTGCTTTGCTTTTAGTTGAACACTGCTTTTACGTCATCGCCGCTGCATTGCCGTTTGCCAACACACCACAGACGGCAATGCAAACTAAAAACTAACAACTATTCACTATCAACTATCAAACAGGTCGGGGTCGACAAGCGGCACGATAAGCTCGCAGACGTCGCCGCTCTCGTCAAAGCCCCAGAAGCTCTGATAGAAGCCGTCGCCGAAGCCGGACGCTATCTGCACCATACGTTCCCCCGTGTCGGGATTTGCCCACTCGATGAAGTCTCCGCCCTCGCGCTGATACGCGGGGAGCTTTTTGTCGCTCTCCTTAAAAAACGCTTGAAAGTAATCGTCGTAGTGGTTCTTGCCGGGATTTTCCTTGTGCCACTTTTCAACAAACGCCGCGTAATTCTTTGCCGCGCCCGCGTCAATAAAACACATCATTCCCGCGTCCACCGGGAAGCCGTGCACAACTCCGTCCTTTGCCTTGAAAGCCGCCGTTTCCTCCTCGCTCTCCGCCTGCTCGTAACGCACGGCTTTTGTGTCCTTGATCTTCAGCCGTGCCGTGCACATTCGGATACCGATATAATCATGACGGCATATCGAAACCTCGACGGGATAGCTGCCTTTGGGTATCTCGCGTTTAAGTACGGGAGCGATAACATGTTCTCCCGACAGATAACACAGCGGGTCGGCTACTATAATCTTGCCGCTCGGCACGNNCACGTCCGCCGTGCCCACTGTGAGGAAAAAGCGCGTTTGGGTCTTAACGAACTGCCGCGCGATCTTCTCCGCGTCAGCCTCGGTTTTGCTGATGTACTTTAAGTTCTGCTTGAAAACATCCTGTATTTTCTCTTTGGCGTTGAATTGAAGAATAAAATCGATCATTGCGAACGCCAATCCAACCGCATCGTCCTTTTTGGCGGGAAATTCGTCAAATCCGCTGAAGATCGCGCTGCAATCGGTGCTTTCCTCATCGGGAAATCCTCCCGCGATACCGATGAGCCATTTCCCCACCGCGCTCTTTTTGAATTTAAACACAAAGAAGATCAAATTGCCATTTTGATCGTCCTTTAAAGCGAACTCATACTCAATCTTCTTCGGCGGCTTGCCGTCCATTTTCTCCTGCTCTGCCAGCCATTCGCACAATGCCTTTTGCGCTATGTCCTTTTGTTTGTCGTTCATAAAAACCCCTTCAAAATCGGCAAATACACCGCGCGTTTTCACGCGGTGTATAAGCCTTAACGATTACTTCTTCTCGGTGAACTCAACGTCAACCGCGCCGTCATCACCGTTGCTGTCATCGGTCGGAGCAGCGCCCGGNNATCCTGAGGATTGCCGCCGTTTTCCTTGTAGACCTTTTCGGCTACCTCGTAGAACGCCTTTTGCAGCTCTTCCTTCTTCGCCTTGATATCCTCGATATCGGTGCCCTTAAGAGCCTCCTTGAGCGCGTCCAGCTTGGGCTGAACCTTTGCCTTGTCGTCCTCCGTCACCTTATCGCCGAAATCGTTCATCGACTTCTCGATGTTGTATACCATAGAATCCGCTTCGTTGCGTGCGTCGACCTCTTCCTTGCGCTTCTTGTCCTCTGCCGCGAACGCTTCCGCTTCCTTGACAGCCTTGTCGATGTNNCGTCCTTGCTCATATTCGTGGACGCGGTGATGGAGATGTGCTGCTCCTTACCCGTGCCCTTATCTTTAGCGGTAACGTTTACGATACCGTTCGCGTCGATATCGAACGTGACCTCGATCTGCGGGATACCGCGCGGCGCGGGAGCAATACCGTCCAAACGGAAGTTGCCGATAGACTTATTGTCCTTTGCGAACTCGCGCTCACCCTGGAGAATGTTGATGTCAACGGACGGCTGATTGTCCGAATAGGTCGTGAATATCTGCGAATGGCTGGTCGGGATAGTTGTGTTGCGCTCGATCATA
>DILZ01000126.1:5695-5822 GCA_002425305.1 Ruminococcaceae bacterium UBA5579 | reverse complement strand
CTTATTAAGAACGCCGCCCTGAATGGACGCACCGATTGCCACGCACTCATCGGGGTTGATACCCTTGAACGGGTCTTTGCCGAGGAAGCTCTTTACGGCGTCCTGTACGGCGGGGATTCTCGTTGAT
>DILZ01000126.1:5373-5567 GCA_002425305.1 Ruminococcaceae bacterium UBA5579 | reverse complement strand
GTCCGCAGTGATATACGGAATAGAAACGTTTACCGATGTGGAATTGGAAAGCGCAATCTTCGCCTTTTCAGCCTCGTCCTTCAAGCGCTGCATTGCAAACTTGTCGTTCGCAAGGTCGATACCGTCAGACTTCTTGAACTCGTCCTTGAGGAAGTCGATGATACGCTGGTCGAAGTCGTCGCCGCCGAGGTGGT
>DILZ01000126.1:5055-5254 GCA_002425305.1 Ruminococcaceae bacterium UBA5579 | reverse complement strand
GTAGGCTCGTTGATGATACGCTGAACGTTCAGTCCCGCGATCTGACCCGCGTCCTTGGTCGCCTGTCTTTGACTGTCGGTGAAGTAAGCGGGAACGGTGATAACGGCGTCCGTTACCTTCTCGCCGAGATAGCCCTCCGCGTCAGCCTTCAGCTTCTGGAGTATCATCGCGGATATCTCCTGCGGAGTGTACTTCTTGC
>DILZ01000126.1:4703-4971 GCA_002425305.1 Ruminococcaceae bacterium UBA5579 | reverse complement strand
GACGCTCGCCGTCCTTTGTGAAAGCCACTACGGACGGTGTTGTTCTCGAACCCTCGGAGTTCGTGATGACTACGGGCTCACCGCCCTCGATAACAGATACACAGCTGTTTGTAGTACCCAAATCAATTCCAATAATCTTANNGAGTGTACTTCTTGCCGTCGATATCCACCTTGTAGTCCGAGCCCATATGACGCTTAATGGAAATTACCGTCTTATCGGGGTTCTGTACTGCCTGGTTCTTCGCAAGCTGACCCACCAGACGCTCGC
>DILZ01000126.1:0-4610 GCA_002425305.1 Ruminococcaceae bacterium UBA5579 | reverse complement strand
CAAATCAATTCCAATAATCTTACTCATAATTATCCTCCTTATTTGAAAGAATTTCAAAATCTTGAATATCGTGCTCCGTTCCGCTTCGCTTCACTCTGCACGCTATTCAAGACCGGTCAGCCTACGCGCTTTGCGCTCCGGCTGACACTTTTTGAAATTCATATCACACCACAACACTACTTTTGATTTTTGCGTTGCAATACTACACTACTCCTTCACGGCGACTACCGCAAAGCGTATAACCTTATCGCCAATCTTATAGCCCTTCGCGAAGGTCTGAACCACCGTTCCGCTTTCCGCTTCTCCCTCGGAAATGCGCTGGACTGCCTGGTGCAGATTGGGGTCGAACGGCGCGCCATCGCTTGCTATTTCCTCAACGCCCAAACCCTTGAGCGTTTCCAGAAAGCTGTTGTTTATCATTTCAACGCCCTTTTTGTAATTCTCGTCCGCGCACTCGGTCTGCAATGCGCGTTCGAGGTTATCCAGCACGGGAAGAAACCTTGAAGTTACATTCGTAACTATCTCCGATCTCAGCGCGTCCTTTTCCCGCGCCGATCGCTTTCGGAAGTTGTCGTACTCCGCCATTGTGCGCAGAAGCTGATCCTTTACGGCGGCAAGCTCCTTTGAAGCCTTTTCGGCTTCTTCTTCGGCAACGGCGTTTTCTTCAAGCTCCTGCTCCTCTTCGGCATCGGCGGCTTCAACGTCCTCCTTGAGCTCGTCTAATTCTTCATTCGTCATTCGCTTTTGTCCCCTTCCTTGCCTTCGGGCAGCTGAGGCTCTTCCTCGGAGAGCATCTGCGTCACCTTACGGCTTAGATATTCTATATAAGGGATCACCTTGCGGTAATCCAATCTCATCGGTCCTATTATCCCGATAGCGCCCGCCGGCTTTCCGTCCTTGTAGTAGCTTGCGGAAACAACCGTTGAATTTGATATTGCAAATGTGCCGCTTTCCTCGCCGAAACGGATATTTATACCCGAAAACGCGCCCTCAAGCAGATTTGAAAGCTCCGCCTTGCGCTCGATAAACTTGATTATCTCCTTTGGCGGTATTTCGGCGCACGCGAGGAGGTTCGCTTCGCCCTTTACCTCTACGGAATCGCGCAGCATTTCCTCCGAAAGCTCATACACCGCGTGCAGCAGCGGCGACAGCGACAGCATATAACCGCNNTGTAGCATATAACCGCCCAAGGCCGCCGTCAGTTTCTCGACATACTCCTCTGACATATTCTCAAGGTTCACGCCGCGCAAATGCTCGTTTAAAAACTCCGTAAAGCCCGCCATCTGCTCGTTCGTCATATCGAACTCCATTCGGCAGACCTTGTTTTTGATAGCGCCGTTGGAAGCGACCATAAGCAGAACGTACATTCGCCTGCCTGCGGGAACAACGTCCACCTTGGTTATCACGGAGAACTTTGAAACGTGGTTTGTGGATATCGCCGCGCATTGCGTTATCTCCGCAAGCGCTGTTGACGCGTTTTCGATTATCGCCTCAACGCTCANNTATCGCCCGCAAGCCGCTCGTCGATCTCGCAGAGCTTTTCGGGGGTTATCGGTTCGGGGCTCATCAGGTTGTCAACATAATACCGAAACCCCTTGTAGGTCGGGACACGCCCCGCCGATGTGTGCGGGTGGTCGAGATAACCGTCCTGCTCAAGAGCCGCCATATGGTTGCGTATCGTCGCGGGAGAAACTCCGATATCGGGGTCTTGTGCCAGCGTTTTAGAGCCTACCGGCTCGCCTGTTCTGATATAAGCGTCCACAACAGCCGCCAGTATCTTCGCCGCACGCCGTTCCACATACCCACCTCCAAAAACTGTACGCTTTCATTCCCTGTTAGCACTCTTGTGCTTTGAGTGCTAAATATAATTTAACACATTTTCTTTCATTTGTCAAGAGTTTTCAAGAAAAATGTTCACAAACTCGTATGTCGAATTTAATAATTTATTGTGCAATATTACTGTTTTTTCCTCAAAAGCAGGGTTTTATGCGTTTTATCTTGACTTTACAAGAAATCTCAATTATAATATTCATATAAGAGTTTTAAATGAACAGGTGGATATATGCACAAGATACAAGCTAAGGGAATATTGAACGCCGACAACGGAATGAACGTCTACCGCGGCTGTTCGCACGGCTGCATTTACTGCGATGCGCGCAGCGACTGCTATCAAATGAAGCACACGTTTGAGGATATCGAGGTCAAGGAAAACGCTCCCGAACTGCTGGACGCGGCATTGCGCTCAAAGCGGCGGCGCTGTATGATCGGTACGGGCGCAATGAGCGACCCTTATCTCCACTCAGAACGCGAGCTGCGACTCACCCGTCGGTGTCTGGAAATAATTCACAAACACGGCTTCGGGGCGACAATACTCACGAAATCCGATATAATAATGCGCGATATAGATATTTTGGCGAGCATAAACGAAAACGCGAAGGCGGTCGTTCAGATGACGCTCACGACCGCCGATGAAGACCTATGCCGCATCATAGAGCCGAATGTCTGCACCACCGTCCGCCGCGCGGAGGTTCTCTGCGAAATGAAAAAACGCGGTATCCCGACGGTCGTGTGGTTCACACCGCTGCTGCCGTTCATCAACGACACCGAAGAAAACGTCCGCTCGATCGTGCGGATATGCGCCGAAGCGGGCGTTTTCGGGATAGTCACGTTTGGTATGGGAATGACGCTTCGCAGCGGCGACCGCGAGTATTTCTACGAGAAGCTCGACCGTTACTTTCCCGGGATCAAGGAGCGGTATATCTCGACCTACGGCAGCGCTTACGAGCTTGCCTCGCCAAACGAGAAGCGGCTTTGGTCGGTCTTTGACGAGGAGTGCGGACGATACGGCATAGAAAGCGACCCGAACCGCGTCTTCAACTTCCTTCGCGAGTTCCCCGAACCCGAACAACTCTCACTGTTTGATTGAACGGAAACAACGCAAAGTACTGCTTTCAAAAAAGTAACAAATGTTTACAAAACATCATTTTATATTGACAAAACTCCTCATTTTATGATATAATAATTTTATGTTTTTAACTTGATTATGTTTAAGAGGGGTACTTAATTTTATATGAAAAGAATAATCTCAATTGTATTATTTCTCGTTTTAACGCTTACGCTATCCGCGTGTTCAAAAACCGAACAGCCCAACAGCTCGGAAAGCTCCCGTGACAGCTCGGGAATGGTTTCGGAAAGCACGTCAAGCGGCTCTGAAAGTAAAACATCAAGCTCCTCAACTACGGAAAGCAGCATTTCCGTGCCTATTCAGACACTGCCCAATCTCCCCGCCGAGGATATCCCCGAGGACGTTTCCGGCATACACGATCTGTCCACGGGAAACTTTATCTATAACCCCAACGTAACCGACACGACCAACACAGCGCGTTATTACGGCGATTTTGTTTGGAAAGACGAGCCAAAGACTCTTTGGATAAGCAGCATAGAGGACAAGCCGTGGCCGAACTATGACGCGGACGGCGCGGTAGCTTACGGCAAGGCGCACTGGGACGACGGAGTGGGGCTTTGCGCTCCGTTTATCTCGCGCTGCATAACTCAAGGCGGCAACATTACCGAATACACCGAAAGCTCCACGGCGATAACCTTGCAGCTGCTGCACTCGCGGCTGGGGTTCGGACAATTCGTACCGTACAACAAAAGCGACCACACCGTGACGCTCCCCTCGTATGCACGTCCCGGCGACGTAGTTCAGATATACTGCTCGTATGAGGGCGTAATGATACACTCGCTGCTGATGGTGGGAACGGACGAGAACGGCAAATTGCGCGTCGTGTGCCATAATATGCGCAACAGCGGCGCTTACGCGTTCGTTGTTGACCATTGGAACGACCCGTGCTACGACTGCGAGAGCAAGACATTCGAGATGTTCTTCTACCATTTTTACCGTGATGATGACATCGGACTTCCGGAGGCTGTTGTTAAAAACAAGGATATAATGCTTTGGGAGGAAAAGGGCTACCTTATCGACGAAAAGTATGACCGCGAGGCGGCTTTGAAATACGCTCGGAACAATCCCGACGACGGCTTGGGCTACTACGGAGCCTCCCACACCTCCGATATTCTCCAAGCGGGCGGGCTTTCAATAAGCTATCCGAACCAATCGGCGGTGTTTTTGCAGCTGCTGAAGTCGCACCTCGGCACGGCATACTCGCAAAAGGTCCGCGCCGACCGCACGGTGATACTCCCGCAATACGCCAAAGCGGGCGACATCGGGTTTGTGTACTGCCCCTATGACGGCACTATCATCTCCTCGTTCATCATCTCGGGGAGCGACGACATAGGATATACAAACTAAGCGGAGGGTTAGGAGGCTGTCCTTACAGAAGAATTTAAGGGTCGAGCGAAAACGCTTGACCCTTTGTTTTCTATGAAACGTAATGAAAAAGGCGTCACGCCTTCGTTCATCCGCTTCTGTTATTGAATATCAGTCGTCAAAGCAGTAGATGATTACCTCCTTGATATCGTCGCCGCAGCCTATGCATTGGCTGTCCACCTTAAACGCGGACGTGCCGTCGTTCAGCAGGTCGTAGGAGAGCGTCATCATTCGGCTTGTGTCGTCGCTCCCCGAGATGATGAACGAGGAGATGATAGTG
>DILZ01000048.1:13313-13740 GCA_002425305.1 Ruminococcaceae bacterium UBA5579 | reverse complement strand
CCGCACACGGCTCGTCACAGCCGCCAAGAAATCGGTCACGGCTTATCGGTCGGTTTTGCGGCGGAGGGTTTCGGCTTTTCCGTGCTGTGCTGCTTTGCGGTCATGTCGATGAAATCCCGCACGTTCTGCGGCACGATCTTACCGTAAAGCTGCTCCGCGAAACGCGTGACTTCGCTGTCAAGGGTACTGTTTTTCTGCGCCAGATACATTTTCAGTGCAGATACTTTCGCATCGTCCAGCGAGATTATTACTGTGTTTTTCATGGCTGCTTCCCCCTCAAAAAAATGTTACCTCGATCTTCATATCATGTTCGACCTCGTCCTGAGTTATCTCCTGCGGCTGCGAAAATTCGCGGACATATTTCTCGCACTGCTCATCCGTAAGTGAACAGAAGTCCTCGCCGTTATCGCCGCAAATGAAGAACGGT
>DILZ01000048.1:9934-13296 GCA_002425305.1 Ruminococcaceae bacterium UBA5579 | reverse complement strand
CCCGCCATGCCCAGGAGTTTCGCTTCCTCGTTTCCGACCATCACAACGCCGCGCTCATTGAGAAAATATATCGGCTCTATCAGACCGCCGACCGCATTATGGAGCGACTTATAATCGCTCCCGATCTCGGTCACATAGGCGGGCTTATTCGGCTCTACCATAACAACTTTCATGCTGGTTCTCCTTTCAAAATCAAAATAATCTTAGCTGAAAATCTTCCTCCGGCTCGCTCTCGGATTCGGAGATTTCCCCGTCCTCGTCCTGTTCCGTTTCGGAACAATCGTCCATGAAATCCTCATCATCTTCGGGATCACAGATGGTCAGATTATCATTTATTCTCCGCGTACATTCTGGATCACGAATCCTCATAGCCGCACTCTCAAAGCTCTCAAGGTAGCTGTCAGGGTGTTCGTATCGCCGCATAATTACGAGATCGTCTTTAGCTATTGCGCGGCGCAGATTTTCCGCGTAATTGATTATCGCGGGGATACTCCATTGCTTTAATTGCTTTTCGGACAGGCTTGCAGACTGCTCACGAACGAATTTCAAGTTCTCGTCAGCGTCGATTATTTCCATAGCTTTACGAGCATTCTCGCGGATTTCATCGGGTCGCGCCATGTAATTGCAATCAACCTCGGGCGGCAGTTCACGGTAATAAATATCGGGCAAGCCGAACAGAGAATTCTCCTGTTTTTCAAGCTGCTGCTTGCAAGAAATAATTCTGTTTCTCACGAGTTCCAAGTTGACCCCGTCCGTCCAGAACGGGTCTGAGCCGCCCTTTGTGAACACCTCATCCCACCGCGCATAGCTCTTTTCAAGCTCCGCGGCGTAGTCTGTTCTTTGCCCGCGCTTGCTCATAAAGACATCTCGGGCGAGTGAGTTTCGCCTTGTTCCTGCGACTGCGCAAGCTGCAGCTCCCGCTTGTTATAGCAGTAGCAATAGCAGTCGTAATTGCCTTGCTCGGGGCGACATCGAAGGAGGAAAATGTGGTTATCTGTTTCCACGGAAAAGCCGTAGCTTTCATCCAGCGTAAGGCTTTTCTTTTCAGAACATATCCTATGCATTTCGCTTCTGTTTTTCAGCAAACCGTCCTTGCGAAGACCATTCACAATATCGTCCAGCTCTGTTTTGAAGGTGCTGTCGTTCAAGTCCTCGCGGTTACCCCACCATGTTGACCAGAACTCATTTCCGCTGCCAAAATCCATTCGCAAGTGACCTACACAAGCGTTACGCAGAGCAGTGTCGCAGCTTGAATAGAACATGGATTTTTGCTCTGCGTTTGCACATTTTATTTGAATTTTCATGTGATTCCCCCCATCTCAAAATCGTTTTTTTGTTCCTGCTTGGGAGTGATTACAGGTGAATATAAGTGACCGCCAAACCCCGAAACCACGCCGTAGTCTGTGAATTTACATCCGTTTGCGGCAAGCAGATTTCTTGCAAATCCCACGCTGCCGATGCCCGACAACAGTTCTTTGTCAAACTCCGAAGGCAGTTGTTTCGCGAGATATTTTTCGCCGTAATCACCGACATCTTCAATCCCGAGATCAAAATCGTACCCGCCGAGATTTATCAGAATATCCTCCGCTTCATCAACGCTGTTCCAATTTTCGTTCTGCAGAACAGCCTTGAATTTCACTGCGTTCTCACGGCTTAATTCCGAATATTTTTTCGCGATCTCATTCAGCGAATAGATATCTTCCGAGCTTTCCACCGCCGAATCGTTTATCTGCGGAATCGCCGATTCAAATTTCGTAATATTGCAGTCGCCGATACACTTTTCGCCAAGCTGTTCGGCGATTTTTTGCATATATTTCTCGTCAACAGGGAGCGTTAATATTTCTGTTTTCACTTTTGAGATATCCTCCGGTCTTTTGGGAATCCCCGAAACCTCAAGCCTGAAAACCCAGTCCTCAAGCTGTTCCGGAAGTACCTCGTCATACACAAGAACAGGCTCGTAACCACTCGTGACAACATAATATCCGTCGATAAAAACGCCGCCCTCGCGCTCCACCATAACCCGTCCGACTTTGTACGGATCGAGCAGATCATACACCTCATCGGGAACGTTGTCGAGTTCCTCAAGCATTTCATTTTCCAGAACTATCTCGCCGTAAGCATACACATTTCTGCACGGATATACAGGTATGGTCTGGAGATTGTAGGTGCGGTTTATCGCCTCGTTTATCGTGTCCATAGGCTTTTGTAAAAGTGAGCGGTAGGCGATGCTCGGCGTTATATCTTCCTTATCCGCGGAGATCATCTCAAGCCGTTTTGCGAGAAAATTAAGCTCATCAAGCGTAGGTTCTTCGCTGAATCTATAGCCGTTCAGCTCGGGAAACTCATCGCAGCTTTCTATCCGCAGAGATGCTTCTCCGAAGACTTTAGCCCTGTCCATCGCGTCAATTATCGTGTTTTTGTTTGCTGGAAGCGTCACATACGCAACGTGACTGTTGCCGACACCCAGCTCGTCAATTGCTATTTCAAGTGCCATATTTTTACCTCACATTCTCATATTCATGTTCTGCATCTGCTGCAGTTCATTTCCAAATCAAAATAGTCTTAGCTGAAAATCCTCGTCCGGTTCGCTCTCGGATTCAGTGATTGAGCTGAACGGCTATAGATTCANNTTCGCTCTCGGATTCAGTGATTTCCTCGTCATCGTCCTGTTCCGTTTCGGAATATTCTTCCTCGAAATCCATATCTTCTTCGGGGTCACATACGGTCAGATTATCGTTTATCCTCCGAGAACATTGCCAATCGCGAATCTTTAAAGCCGCACTCTCAAAGCTCTCCAGATAGCGCTCCGGATTTTCGTAGCGCCGCATACTTATTAGATCATCCTTTGCAATTGCGCGGCGCAGCTTCTCCGCATAATTTATTATCGCGGGGATGCACCATTGCGTTAACTGCTTTTCAGACAGGCTTGCTAANNCGAATTTCAAGTTCTCGTCAGCATCAAATATTTCCATAGCTTTCCGAGCGTTCTCGCGGATTTCATCGGGTCGAGCCATGTAGTGTCTATCGACCTCGGGAGGCAATTCTCGGTAATAAATGTCGGGCAAACCGAACAATGAATTCTCCTGCTCAGCAAGCTGTTCCTTACAGTAGATGATGAAATTCCTCACTATTTCGAGATTCACTCCGTCCGACCATGACGGGTCTGAGCCGCCCTTTGTGAAGAGTTTATCCCACTCCGCATAGCTGCTTTCAAGCGTCGCGGCATAATCAGGTTCGAGGTTGCGCTTGCTCATAAAGACATCTCCGGCGACTGTGCAAGCTTCTGCTCCCGCTTCTGTTCCGAATCAGCCCACTTTAACTGATACCTCATGAAATTCCTCCCATCTCAAAATCGTTTTTTT
>DILZ01000048.1:8689-9918 GCA_002425305.1 Ruminococcaceae bacterium UBA5579 | reverse complement strand
TGACCGCCGCACTCGGAGATTATTCCGTAATCGGTGAATTTGCATTTCATTTCTTCAAGGATCATATCGCCCAAGTCATCGTTGCACATGATTGAAAAGATATTTTTGTATTTCTCGGGCGGCAGAATTCCGGAGATAAATTCTTCGGCGTATTCAGTGCGATTCAGCGAAAAATTGAATTCATATCTGTCGATATTGTTTAAAATAAATTCAACCTGATCAAGATCGGAAGGCATTTCGGACTGAAGCACAGCCTTGAATTTTACGGTTTCTTCACGCGGCAGCTCTAAGATTTTCCGCGCTATATCGTTCAGCTTAGAGGTGTTCTCGGGAGTAAGGACTATCTCGTCATCAATTCCCAGAATAACGGAATCCATTTTAAGCCAGACACAGTCCTCGATCCGCTTTTCCCCAAGCCGTTCGGCAAGCTGCTGCATAGCTTTCTCATCAGCCGGGAGCGTCAGAACCTCAAATTCTTTATCGAGAACGTTCTCGTCATCGGCGGGCGTTCCCGTTATCTCAATTCGGAATATCCAGTTTTCCGGCGGCTCGGGAATCTTCTCATCATACACAAGGACAGGCTCATAACCACTCGTTATAACGTAATAACCATCGATAAAAACACCGCCCTCGCGATCTACCATAACTCGTCCAACCTTGTCCGGATCGAGCAGCTCGTATATCTCGTCGGGAACATTGTCGAGTTCCTCAAGCATTTCATTTTCCAGCACGATCTCGCCGTATTGGTACTCATTTCTATACGGATAAACAGGTACGGTCTGGAGGTTGTAGGTGAGGTTTATAGCCTCTTTGATGGTATTGCAGCCCTTTTGCAAGAGCGCGCGGTAAGCGTATTTTTCGCTGGTATTGCGCCCTATTTCTTCAAGCCTTTTTGCGAGAAAATTATGCTCACCGAGCGTAGGCTCTTCCGAAAATTCCAAGCCTTTCAGTTCGGGAAATTCATCGCAGTCCTCGATTCGCGCAATAGGCTCATCAAAAATTTTTGCCTTGTCCATAGCGTCAATTACTGTGTTTTTGTTCGCCGGCAGCGTCACATAAACGACATCGTCGCTGCTGCCGTAAAAATCTCTTATTGCTATTTCAAGTGCCATATTTTACCTCACATTCTCATATCCATGTCCTGCGTCTGTCGCAGAGCAAAGTCTTTTCTGATATTCTCGATTATTGTGTATAAGGCGTTCATGTGCGCTCCTTTCCGTCCGCGATCC
>DILZ01000048.1:8361-8680 GCA_002425305.1 Ruminococcaceae bacterium UBA5579 | reverse complement strand
CCGCTGCCGTCAATCGTCAGCGTTTTCCCCTCGGAGAGCGCAAGGTGTATCACCTTGCAGTCCTCCGCAGTAACGCCGACATATATTCTGCTGTCGTAAATTATATCTTCTGTCATGCTGCCTCCCCGTTCAAATAATCATAAACTTTTCCAATGGAATAAATAAGATTTCCCGTTATTTCATATTCGGGAAATTCCTCCGAAACTGCTTTCAGAGCCGTTTCAAGCTCTCCGTATTCCGTATCCTCAAAGCACTCGCAGAAGTCCTCGAAATCGAAATCATCATCAAGCTCCGAAGCGAAATTCAGACAATAAAACGC
>DILZ01000048.1:8084-8296 GCA_002425305.1 Ruminococcaceae bacterium UBA5579 | reverse complement strand
ATTCCCGCATATTCTCTATCGCGCCGCGCTGTTCCTCGGTGAATTCCGCGGGAATAGATGCTCCCGCAAAGCTGTAATCGAGCAGATTATTGTTTGCTGTTTCTACGCCCGAAAACATCGCGGCGATCATAAGAATAAACAGGATTATCGGCATTAAAATCGCCGTAATTATTATAGCGACTACTTTCCAGAACCGCTTGTCGGTTGCCGCC
>DILZ01000048.1:0-8073 GCA_002425305.1 Ruminococcaceae bacterium UBA5579 | reverse complement strand
GGGACTGCCATATCATCGACCTCCCGCTGAACCGAACAGCGCCGCCTTGTGTTCCGGCGCTTTCACGCACAGACAGAACCGTTCATTTCCGCATTTATACAAGCACACTCCGCGCTGTGAAAACTGTATCAGCTCGTACTCGGACGGCTCGACCTGCAAGGTATCCATATAGACCCTTTTATCAATTGTTCCGGGATAGAACAGGAAATGATGTGTCGGGATCGAGAACAGCGGCTTTGTAAGCTCACGCACGTTTTCAACGAGAAAGTCCTCTATATTCTGGCTTGCGAGAATTACCGCCGACTCCTTTTTGCGGACGCGTTTCATAAAGTTTCGGATATATTCTACAGCGGTCAGATTGGTGAGGAAGAGGTAAAACTCATCAATACTCGCGACAGTATTTCCCTTGTTCAGAAGCTGTTCGGACATATATGCCAGCACGTTGAAGAGCAGAGCGTTGCGGATATTTTTGCTTGCCTGAAGCAGTCCTTTTACACCAAACGTGACGAAGCTGCTGTCCGTAATGTTTGTATGCCCGTTGAAAAATTTGCTCTCCGCACCTACGCATATTGAGTGCAGACCGAGGCAGATATTTTGCAGATTTTCGGCGGTGTAGAGGCTTTTTCCTTTCGGATTAAAGTTCTTGAATTCAGCCTCTATCAGCTCATAAAAATCCGAGAGAATAGGGCAGTCGGTCGGTTTCAGTTTGCTCCAATCGGTTTCATCGGATATTCCAAACTTTTCGTAGAGCTTAATTAAAAGCAGCTCGATTGTATCAATCTCTCGGTCGGAAAAGTCCTTGTAGCTTCTGAAAAAGTCGCGCAGAAAGCTGATGTGCTGCGACAGCTTCGTCTTAGACTTGAACGCTTGGGGAGCGTCCTCATCCGCATTCTCACCGTCATCCCAAGTCTTAGGCTCAAGGACGTTGATGATGTATTCGCCTGACATAAGGTCTATAAAACAGCCGCCGAGGTTCTTGGTGAGGTCGACGTATTCCATCTCGGGGTCAAGGCAGATTATGCTCTTTCCGCTCTCGCGCAGATTGGTCAGAATCAGCTTGAGAAGATAGGATTTGCCCTGTCCACTGTTTCCCAAAATAAGTGTGTTGGCATTGGTTTTATCTTCGCTGCGCTTATCGAAATCAACAATAATGTTCGACCCGAACTTATCCCGCCCGAGATAAAATCCATTTTCGTCAGTCTTGCCGGAAAATGAAAAGGGATAAAGGTTTGCGGTTGATGTAGCGGGAATTACTCGCTCGAACTGCTCCCGAAACATATTCCGACCGCTCGGCATAACGCTCATAAACCCGTGCTGCTGGCGGAGCATGAGCCTGTCCACGTTCAGCTTGGAGCGCACCAATTCCGTCTGCACCTCGGTTTGCAAAATCCGAAGATTGTCCAAGCTGTCGGAGATCATTTCAAGAAATACCGCTACATGGAGCAGCGGCTCGCGNNAGCTGCGCCACGTCCTGCAAGTTGCTCTCGGCGGCTACGGTCTGCTGTAAGTCGTTTGTGGAATTACGCTGCATACGGTTTTTATTTGCGGCGTTGGAGATAATACGCTTTTCCTCGGCGGCGGTCACATGGCGCGTATAAATGCGAAGAGTTACTCCGTCCTTTTCACCGAGGTATCTCAAAATGGCTTGCTCCGATGTACTTGTCGGGTACTCGCGAAGCGCCCAGACACAGCGGAATGTGTTTCCGCAAATAAAATAGTCCGTGTAAAATTTAATCACGGACGGCGCTATCATATCGAGGAAATTTTTCTGCGGTCTGGTGGTGAAATCCATTTCCGCGCTGCTTATTTTCTTCTTCAATTTAATCCCCCCATTCCCTGATTCAGTCCCTGTTCGGGGAACACCTCGGACTCGGGTTTCAGAAAATAATCGTCGTCGCAATCCCAGAACGAAATGTAAACATTTTCATCACTGAGCCTAACCTCGCGCTGCTCGAAACCCTCTCCAAAGCCGTCAGAAAGCTGTCCGGTGAGGTCGTTGACCAGATCGATCATCTCAACCTTGCTGAGTTCGCCGTAGGATTTTACGGTTATGACACCATAGATATCCCCGTTACGTGTTTCAACTCCCGGCATTGCGGAAAGCACTTTTTTATCGAGATTATCATTATGAAAATATGCTGCCAAACCGCGCTCAACAGCGTCCTTATCGCTATAAAGATCGGCAAGGACAGCCGCGTTTATTTCGCGCTCGTAGCCGATATAATTCGCGGAATCCACCTCATCAAGGTCATCGTATGAATCTTCGGGTTCTATCCGGAATGACAGCGGACAGTACAGCTTTATTTCCGTGAGGTCACGTTTTGTGGCTTCAATAAAGCCGTTACCAATGGTGCAGTTCTCAATCTGTGGATGATTGCTCAAGGACACCGAGACATAGTCGGCGAGGATTTCCGCGAGATTGCTGTCGTTAATAAATTCTGTCAGCGATATGCAGATATCGGTTTCATTTTTGTACTGTTCAAGCCAATTGTTAATGCAGCAGTCCATGTGAGTTCTCAGATCGTCAATCGCCAAGCTCTGCTCATGCTTTTGAATAATATCCCTCGCGTTCGGGATTAACTGCGAGTACCTCGCGTAATCCGCTCCTTCGGAATTTACAAGCAGCCCGTCACCGCTATCCCTATTTACGAACAGAACGCAGTGATAACTTTCATCATAAAACCCCATTAAACTCTTGTACGGCGCAAGATAATAATTTGATTTCAGGGGCTTTTCGTAAAACTTTCGAAACTCACTTTCCGAAACCTCGATTACCTTTTCCACTACGCATTTTTCGGGAGCATAATCGACTGCCTTGTAATTCAAATCCGCGTTTAAAATAAGTTTATCAGCCATTTAAAACCCACCTTTCTCCATCTGTGTCATCGAATTTTTCAGTCGTGACATTCTGTTCAAAATAAACGGCGAGGAGCGTTTTAATGTCCTCGCCGTCATATCTTCGAGCGGAAAATCCGTTCTCATTAAGTGTCTTTTCAATGCGGTTCAAGTAGGAAAAAATCTCCTTGTCCTTAAGCCCGCGAAGCCGCACTATAAGTAAGAATTCTCTCGCTGTTGCGGTCATTGCCTGAATGTGATCGAGGTGCCGCATATCCTGCTCAAGCAGCTTTCGCACCGCCGGATTTTCCTCTTTCTTTGCGAGAGCTTTCAAGTGATTTTTGTTTCCCTCAAAGCTCTCGCGCGAGTTCACACAGAGTATCTCGATCTCCGTCAAGCCTTTCAGAACGCTCATCAGAGAGTATATCTTCGCCGACAAACTCACCTCGGACATCACCGAAATGTTGCTCGGCTTGACACTGAAAAAGACCGCCTCATTTGTGGCGGTCTTTAATGAATATTCGGTTATGCCCTCAATGCCGAGCAACTGTTTTGTGCTTTGGTTTTGCTGTTGTTTTTTGTTTTTCAATTTAACCTCCACCTATATTCCTGCTGTTCAATAAAAAAATATCTCACAGCATATTTGATGAAATCAAGAATGCTGATATCGTCGTGCCGGATCGCCAAAAACGCATATACGAGCGTTGCGATCAGCGGAATCGAAAATCCTATCTGTGCAAGCGCGAACACGGAGATAAGCGCGCCGATACCGATCACGGCGAGATCCTTCAGCCGCCATAAAGCCAGCATTGGCGCTGCCTTGAGGTTGTCGGGATAAATGTACATAAATACTCCTTTCAAGGTTTATGCGCGATCATTTTTGTAAGATGAACCGCCGATTGCGCCGTATTGATAACGCCGTTTATATTCGGGCGTACCGATGTTTCCAGTCCAAACATTCCCGCTATTCTCGGGATTTCGCCCGCCGCAAGCATTATACCCAAGCCGAGCAGCCAGTGATCCTTAAACAGGATCAAGCCGCAAACGAGCATTGTCGACTGCAAAAAGGCGGTCAGACACGTTGCTATAACCTGCTTGATCCACATTACGAAGCCGTCCGTGTAGCCTCTCGGAACAGAGAACATATACATTGAACCGATAGCGATTTGTATCAGCAGAATGCCGCCGCGCTTGATGCTCGCGAAGAACACCTTGATGACCGCGTATCCCATCATAATAGCGATCAGAATACCGAGCAGAGGCCCGAATAAAAATCCGTTGATCACGTCAAGACAGGCATTCAGCAGCGTTCCGCTGCCTTCCGGACTTATTAAGCCCGTCATGTCGCTTGACATACTGCTTTGCAAGGAAACCGTAAAGCCATAAAGCTGCACGGGAACTGTGCAGAACAGATTAACCGCGAAAAATCCCTTGATAATATTCAGCGCGAGTGCTTTCGGATCGCCGCGCCCGTTCTGTGATTCTATGGCGAAATCGAATAGGGCAACGATAATTCCGACAACAAATAACGCCCAGCCGAGGTTCTGAAAGAGCTGCACGATCTGTTTGACCCAGGGCATTCCGAAAAGGTCATAGCTGGTCGCGTTCATAGCACTGAAAAAATCGCCGAGCAGCGCGATAATTTTCTGATATATCAGGTCGGAAAAGTAATCAAATATTTTGGTTACGAAATCCGCACCTACGTCCAATAAAAATATTTCGTTCACCTCCAATGCGTTTTAGGTCGGTTTACATACTCATACCCATATCCTGAACGGGTTCGAGAAACATTTCGAGGTACTGCTCGGCGGCACAATTTATTGCTTTGTATTCTCGGCTGCCGGGCTTTAATCCGTGCCAAAAGACCTCTCTGTCGTTATCGCAAACATAAACGCCTTTAGGCTGCCCAAAAACATCGCTGAAATTCAGCGTTTGTCTATCCACCTCGCCGCTTTTCGGATTTATTACCGTAATAAGGAGTGACGGATAATGCCCGTGTTGGATGCTGTGGGCGAACGTAATTTTTGCGATGGTATCTTCGGTGAGCCGCCCCACAAGCGCGTTACCGACGTATCGGATATCCGTCAATGCGGAATTGTTCCCGAACATTTTCTTGAGTTCGTTTTCAAAAAATGTCATTTTGCTTTCCTTTCAAAGTATAGGCAGCGCCCGACTGTCCGAGCGCTGCCGCAGTTGAGGTGAATCAGATATTTATGATCGTCCATACATACATCGGTGCAGTCAGCGTGAATACGAGACACGCAAAAAGTATCGCGGGAGCCGCCCACTCGAAATGCCCCGATTTGCGATAATCAAAGTACGCGAGACCCAATTTAGCAAAGAAAAATACCGCGAGGATCAAGTCTATAATGGGGAACACCACGTTATTCACAACGGTTTTGATCTGTCCCGAAGCGGACTTCCATGTACCCTCGATAGCTCCCGCAACATCGCCGTCGGCAAAGGCGCAGACGGACATGGCGGTCATTGCAACAATCATAATCATTGCCACGCTAATAATTCTAATCATTTTCTTTTTCATAATTATCATTTCCTTTCTCAGTGCGACGGGGCGATGTGCCAATCGTCGAATACGTTGCCTTTAATGGTAAGACTGTCGGTCAGATTTGCGGAAAGCATTCCCGCGGGAGTCCAGCAGTCGATTGCCCATGTATAAACCGTATACGATCCATCGGGATACCACACGGGCGTGAAATGAGTGCGGTTATTGTAGGTGCTGTATTTGTTCTTTCGGAATTCGAGCGTGCTGCCCGACGTTCTCTCCAGCAAGCGCCAATAGGTTTGGTAATAAAATTCGGGGAAATAGGTGACTGCGTTTTGGAGGGTGGTATATTCTCCATTTCCGCTGATCGAAGCGGTCACCTGCTCGTTGATTCCATACCCCGACTTCATTGTTCTGCCGTTCGCTGTGGGGTTCTTTTCATCGCAAGTGATACGCATATTCGCGTTCATTGATACGGAATAGGAATTTGTGTAGAACTCCCATTCGCCCTCGTCGACCCAATAACCGTAATCGACCCAATGTCCGTCCTCATCGGAGCCGACCCAATACCAATTAGAATGCCAAACCCAATTCGGAATCCACCTTGCTCTCCAAACACTCCACGAGGCAGAAGTGCGCTGTGCCTTATTGGGAACAGACACTGCATGGAATCCATCGTTGCGGTCATCTGCTGTCGGGTCGGGCGGAGGGTTTTTATTGAGGTCAACAATGCTCGCAGTTATATTTGCTTTGCTTGCGGACGCGCCGCCCGTTACGGTAACCTTGATGTTGACGATCTGCTCGGTGTTAGGCGTATGCCATTTGCACCATACAAGCTGCGATCCGCCGTCGGGATACACGATATTGCTCACGGTATACACCTTGTTCTTAATGTAAAACCGCACCGTGACTGGGTTATCGGGAGTATGCTCGCCGCCTGTTACGGTAATGCTCGTATATACATCCGTGTCTACGCGGTATTCATAGTCGCTTGCGGTAACTTCGACTTCTTCCTCTTTTTCTTTGAAAGAAACGATACCCACGCCAAGATATTGGATAATATCGCTGTCGGTGGCTTTTGCGTCGGTAGCTCCCATCCATGCGGAATATCCGAGGTCATCCTTTTCAAGGAACATCGCCAGCGGCAGATTCTTATGCGACAGCGGACCGAATTTATAGATCAGATCGCCACCCGTCTGCATATTGTACAGAGCTGCCTCGGTAGCCGTCATCGCCGTTCTTACGCCGTTGTAGGTGATGTACATGATCGGCTCGAGCATTAATTTGTAATCGCCGTTCGTGAGGTCGTCAAACTCAATTCCCGTATGCTCGGCGATACGCTTTACCACCTGTTCATCTGTAAAATAGCTGCGTATTGCTTCAATACTCGCTCCGGTGCCGTCGCTGATAATGGTCGGAAGCGGTTCTGTGGGATTGATAAAAGTGTAAGGGGAAGTAGTCGCGGAAATTGCCGTTCCACCCACATACTCCGCTTTACTTACCTTTCCGAAGTGAAGAGCAATATCCGAAACATTTTTATTTGTGTAATCGATTGACGCGGATTTTACGGTACCCGTTTCGGAATCGACCACCGTGACACGAACTCCGTCATTGCCGGGGTTCCAGAAGTTTGACGAGCTGCCGTCCTTCAGCCCACCGCCGCCGTTATCGATGTTGGGATCGCCCTCCGCAAAAGCCACGGTATTAAAACAAATAATCGCCAGCATAAGCATGGCGATAAAACGCTTTATTTTCGTAAAAATCACCTCCAAAAAAATAAGCGCCGAGCTTATCACTCGACGCTTTTGTTGGTTTATCCGAAGTAGCCTATTTTGTTGCCGTTCTGATACATTTCGGTGTCGGTATATCCGATTCCTCCGCCGCCCTCATCCTTTATCCAGCCGAAGCCGTTGATGTAGATCATGCCGTCCTTTTTGTCGCCGTGCTTGGGAGTACCCGAAGGAGTTTCCGTCTGCGGCTTGACCTCAATCTGTTCGGGTTTGTAGGTCGGCTCTTTATCGGGATTTGTGAGCATTTCTTCGTCCTCGATTTGCGGGGGAGCTGGCGGCTCGTTATCCTTTTCGGGTTCGGGGAAGTTCTGCTCGATCTCGATGCCGCCGTTATCGATGAAGTTCTCTCTTTCCTTTTCGGGATCGCTTTCGGCGGGAGCGTTATCCGATACACCGTTGTCGGGCGCGACCGTTATGTTTCCCGTAGGCTTTTCTATCTCAATCGGCTTGGTTTCCTCACGCTTTGCAGTGGATATCTCTACGCTTATCTGAGTCGAGGAGTTTGTATCGGAAGTGTTGGGAACCGTCACTTCGGGTTCGGGCGCGAACCGTGTCGCTATAAGTATCGCGAGTGCCGCACACAGTACTGTTCCGCCGCCTACCGCCAGACCTCTTTTTGTTTTCATTGTCATAATATCACCTGTCCTTTCATGTCGGTGCTTTGCTGTTATCTGCATTTTACCACACCGCACAGATTAAATCCAGCGGTTTTCGGAAAAATCTACACAAACAACAAAACAATTTCTTTTTCCTGTGGATATTCATCAGAATTTCGGTGTGTATTTGGACTTCACGCAGAGCTGTATTTTCATCGGCGGCAGCACATCTCCGCAGAACGACAGCGGCACTTCCAAGGTTATATACGAGGTCGCGGAGAACTGCGGAATATCTCCCGATGTCGGCGCGAACTGCGCGTTATCCACGTTGACCGAAAGTCCGTAAACG
>DILZ01000034.1:10039-10823 GCA_002425305.1 Ruminococcaceae bacterium UBA5579 | reverse complement strand
CGCAATAATTAGCGAGCTGCTGCCGTACAGCAGGACGTTCGGCGATTATTTCGTGATACGCAACCGCATTATCTCGGGTCTTTCGCTCGGAACGCTCGTTATAGAGGCGGGCGAACGGAGCGGCTCGCTGCTTACCGCGCGTCACGCTGTTGAACAGGAACGCGACGTGTTCTGTATACCGCCGCACGATCTGTTTTCAACGCGGTTCAACGGCGTTGTGCCGCTGCTGCGTGAAAACGCCGTGCCCGTTTACAACTTCACGGATATCTTAAACGAATACTCGATGTATTTCTCCAACGAAAAATACATCAAGGATTACATATCGGAGGTCGAGAAAACTCAGCACGAGCCGAAAAAGCCCCGCCCGCCGCGCAAGCACCGCGAGGAGGACACGCACGGAGAAGAGGTTTCGCAAACGCCCCGGAACAAGCTCACCGAGGAGCTGCTCTCGTCGCTCGAGCCTCGGGAGGCGGCGGTTTTGAGGCTGTTAGCGGAAGCGCCCGCTAAGATCGATGAGCTTATTGAAAAAAGCGGTCTTGAATACGACGAGCTTTCCGAGATACTGACGAGCCTCGAAATATCGGGGTATATCTCCCGTGAACCGACAGGTGTTTATGTGATCGTATAACGNNCGAGACGCCCCAAGCCGGACGCTTGGGGCAAGCTCGCGTTACGCATAAAATACACCGAACTATCACATAATTTTCATTGACAAAGTTTGGAAGATGTTATATAATTATATTGGATAGTAACGTTTTTTTCAAGGAAACACTGATTTAATGGC
>DILZ01000034.1:8624-10032 GCA_002425305.1 Ruminococcaceae bacterium UBA5579 | reverse complement strand
CTCCGGCGGGGAAAACCGCATAAAATAAATCTTTAATTTATATAAAGACCATTTAATCAGCATCTCCTTAAAAATTATTTCATTTATACGCTTCTGATATTACAGAAAAAACGAATATTCGGGCAGAGCATATCCATAAACCCGCAAATCAAGGAAAGGGATATAATCAAAATGTATGATAATGTAGAGAACTGGCATATGAACTTCGTCACCGAGGAGTACGGCGAGGACGGTATCTTGAAAAAGTTCGGAATAAAGTACCCCGAAAACTTCAACTACGCCTACGATATAATCGACAAGTTCGCGGAGCTTGAACCCGACCGACGCGCTCTGCTTTGGGTCGATCTGAACGACAACGAGAAAACACTCTCGTTCGGCGACCTGTCGCGTATGTCAAACAAGGCGGCGAATATGTTCAGGGCGATGGGCATACAAAAGGGCGACCACGTTATGCTTGTTATGAAGCGGCATTATCAATTCTGGTACACGCTGTACGGCTTGATGAAAATCGGCGCTGTGGCGATACCCGCTTCGTATCTGCTTACCGCACACGACTACACCTACCGCTTCAACGCGGCGGACGTTAAGGCAATAGTCGCGACCCGTGACGGCGACGTTTGCGGAAATATCGAGCGCGGCGAAAAGGACGCGGCGAACGCGCTTTCGCACAGGTTCATAGTGAACGGCTCGCGCGAGGGATGGGTAACGTTTGACGAGGAGATAGAAAAGTACCCCGATACCCTTGAAAGAATTCAAGGCAGCGCCCGCGACATCTTTTTGATGTACTTCACCTCGGGCACTACGGGCAACCCCAAAATGGCTATCCACGACCACACGATAACTCTGGCGCAGATACAGAACGCAAAGCACTGGCACAAGGTCGTTCCGAACGGCATTCATCTCACCGTTTCGGACACGGGCTGGGCTAAGGCGGCCTGGGGCAAGTTGTTCGGGCAGCCCGCGATGGGCACGACGACGTTCGTTTACGATTTCGACAAGTTTATCCCCGCAAATCTGCTGAGAATGATAGAAAAATACAAGATAACGACATTCTGCGCGCCGCCCACGATGTTCCGCTTTTTCCTCAACGAGGGGATAGAGAAATTCGACCTTTCCAGCCTTACCTATTGCAATATAGCGGGCGAGGCTCTTCAGCCGGAGGTGTTCAAGCAATGGTATGACGCTACGGGCTTGAAGCTGATGGAGGGCTTCGGACAGAGCGAATCCACCTGCATCGTCGGAAATCTTATCGGTATGGAGCCTAAGCCCGGCTCTATGGGCAAGCCTATGCCGATTTATACGGTCGACCTTGTGGATAAGGACGGCAATTCCGTGCCGCCGAACGTAGTCGGCGAGATAGTCATCAAGGGCGAATACTGCGACACCGACGGGCTGTTCCGCGGCTACA
>DILZ01000034.1:8359-8608 GCA_002425305.1 Ruminococcaceae bacterium UBA5579 | reverse complement strand
CGGCTGGTATCACACGGGCGACACCGCCACCCGCGACGAGGACGGCTACTATTGGTATATCGGACGCAACGACGACGTTATCAAGTCGAGCGGCTACCGCATAGGTCCGTTTGAGGTGGAGAGTGTTCTTTCCGCGCACCCCGCAGTGCTTGAATGTGCCGTTACCGGCGCTCCGCACCCCATTCGCGGAGAGGTCGTTAAGGCGAGCATTATCCTCACCGACGAGTACAAGGACAAGGCGGGCGAGGA
>DILZ01000034.1:0-8330 GCA_002425305.1 Ruminococcaceae bacterium UBA5579 | reverse complement strand
ACCCGCGTATCGTGGAATTTGTCGAGGAGCTGCCCAAGACCACGAGCGGAAAGGTGCGCCGCAACGAAATACGCCGCGAGAGCTTTGAAAACTTCGAGAAGGCGAAAAAGGAAAACGGCAATGTATGACGAAACAGAAAAATATGAAAACGTCGTCTTTACAAAATCGGAGAAAAAGGCAGTACGGACTGCCGTCGGTTTGTTTTTTACGCTTATTGCAATAAGTTTGTTTTTAATGTTTTTCAACACCGACAAAACAATCCACGTTGGCGCGGGTTGGCTTTACGGAGCGTTTGCGGCGGCGTTAACGGCGATCGGAGCGGCAGGGGCGTATTTCGTTCTGTACGCGAAACACCTACGGCATATTGAGGTCTGCAAAAAACATTTCACCGTTTTGCTTGTAGGTATTGTGATAATAACAGCGTGCATTTCCTTTTTTGCGGTTTGCTGCGCGGCGGATATTTTCGGCGGAGCGCGTGAGATCACTACGAATGAATACAAGATATATGACAATACGGAGCTTCATTTCGCGGACGGCGAGAAAAAGACCTATATATTCATTCCGAATGACATAGGCGCGGAGATCGCAAAAATCTCGCTTGTGTCCGACAAATACAGCGAAGTGGTAAGCGAAAACGGTCATTATATCCACACCGAAAGTGTTTTCATCAGATACTACCCGCACAGTAGGGTAATCGCGGAGATACGAAAAGCAGATCAATAAAAAAACCCCTCTCTAACAAGAGAGGGATTTTTTTGTCCGTGTTATTCTGTTCTGAGGGCGATAACGGGGTCTTTCTTCGCCGCGATACTTGCCGGGAACAATCCCGCGATAAGCGTCAGCAGCATACTGATGACCACTAGAGCCGCGCCCGCGACGGGCGGCAGGCTGGAAGAAATGTTCTTTATGCCCGTGAGCTT
This sequence comes from Ruminococcaceae bacterium UBA5579, assembly GCA_002425305.1. Lineage (GTDB taxonomy): Bacteria > Bacillota > Clostridia > Oscillospirales > Ruminococcaceae > CAG-115. Next base: position 7,410 of record DILZ01000034.1, on the reverse strand, counting down.
CAAGATTATCATATTTATCGGAATGTTCAGCAGAACTGTCACCAAAATTCCGATAACGCCCGCCGCAAATCCCACGATAAGCGTTTCCGCGTTGAATACGTTGGAGATGTTGCCCTTTGAAGCGCCCATTGCGCGGAGTATGCCTATCTCCTTAGTGCGCTCGAGCACGGAAATATAGGTGATGATGCCTATCATTATCGAGGAAACTATCAGCGAGATAGCCACGAACGCTATAAGGATATAAGAGATCGCGTTAATGATATCGGAAACGCCCGAGATCATCATTCCGACATAATCCGTATATTCGATAGCGTCCTCCTCACGGCCCTCGTCTATCACACGCTGATTGTACTGCGAGATAAGATCGGATATCTTCTCCTTGCTTTCAAAGTCCTTAGCGTAGATGTAAACGGTGTCGGGCTTGGAAAGGTCGTCCACGCCCAACAGCTCTAAGTTACCCTCGTAGGTCGCTTCGGTCTTTTCGGGCTGCTTGGTCATCTCCTGGAGCTTCTCCATTTGGTCGACGGTGAGCACACTCATCAGCGCACCTGTAACCTTGTTCGGCTCGGCAAGCTGTGACAGCCTTTCAAACTGCTGCTCCTGCGGAAGCTGCATTATCTCCATCTGCTTATCCTGCGGAAGAGTTTCAAGCACAGTGCGGAATATCTGCGCAAGCTGCTCCTGCGAAAGTATTTCCATTATCTTCGCCATTGCCTCTTCCTGCGACATCGGCTCTTTCGGCTTTTCGTCCTTCTTGGGGAACTCTATGCCCGTAAAGATATCCGTTTCCGGATTATCCTGCTGATATTTCACAAGCTCTGAATTGTTCGCTTTTTCTATCATATGCTCGGTGAGCGCATAGGTATATCCTATTCCACCCTCCGTGTTTGACGAAATAAGACTGTCGCCGTTCGGGCGGATAATGCCGACTACCTTAAGCTCCAAACCGTTTTTGAGGACGTTCTCCATATATTCCTGGTCGCCGCTCATATCGTCATAGCCGCCCTTATCGTTTTCCTTGAACAGATCGGACGGCGTAAGCGCGGTAAACTTCAAGTTCATAAGTTCGTCGTAGGAGTAGCTTTGACCGCCCGTTTCGATATCCCACGCCTCTCCCGCCAAAAGGTGGCTCATCATCTCGCCTAACTCGGCTTGATCGAGAAGTCCCAAGGTGTAAAGCGTGATATTTGACATCTCGTTGTGCTTATTTACTATAACAACGACTTCATCGTAATTTTCGGGCAGACGACCCGCTATCGTTTCATACTGCTCATTTATACGGTCGTTGGAGAGCAGCTGCTCAAAGCAGTTTGCGCGGGCGCTCATATCCACGCCCGTAAACGTGGACATCGTGCCCATCATACCCAACACTGAGCCTGCCATCTCCTCGCCCATCATCGCCTGCGTTGCGGTGGAGGGGTTGACGCGCATTACTTTATTGTTTATGTCGTGTGCGAACACATACAGCTTTGATTTGTGCCCGTACTTTATCTCGCTTATGCTGTCCTTGATGTTATCGGGATTGGAATTGAGATATTCCATAAAATCATCGAGATTGTTTTCCTTTATCTCGGAAAGCATCGTTTTCATCATCTGCGACGACAAATCGTTTGTGTATACGCGGTCGGGGTCGCGGTCCTTGTTTCTTTCGCTTTCCCCCGTGTCCATCAAAGTGCTCATCAAGCCGGAATAGTTGACCGCCTTGTGCTCAAGCTGTATCGGGTAGCTTGCGAGCGTGGAGTGCTCCACATCGTCGATATACGTCTGCACGCCGTTTGAAAGCGACAGTATAAGCGCAATGCCGATAATTCCGATACTGCCTGCAAACGCCGTGAGGAACGTTCTGCCCTTTTTCGTCATAAGGTTGTTCCTCGAAAGAGAAAGCGCGGTGAGGAAGCCCATTTTCGTCTTTTTGCTGCTCTTGGATTTGACGGCGGCTTTTTTCTCGGTCTTTTCCTCGGCGGGATCGAACGGCTGCGTGTCGCTTTTTATCTCGCCGTCGACGAGCTTTACGATACGCGTGGCGTAATCGTTAGCGAGGTCGGGATTATGCGTTACCATTATTACAAGGCGATCCTTGGCTATTTCCTTTACAAGCTCCATTATCTGAATGGACGTTTCGCTGTCGAGCGCGCCCGTCGGCTCGTCGGCGAGGATAATTTTCGGATCGTTGACTATAGCCCGCGCGATAGCCACACGCTGTTTTTCACCGCCCGATAATTGCGACGCATCCTTGTTCGCAAGGTGAGAAATCCCGAGCTTTTCTATCGCCGCGAGAGCCTTTTTCCGCTTGTCTTTTGACTTTATCGGATAAAGCGGGAGCATAACGTTATCCGTTACGGAATAGTCCTCGATAAGCGCGAAATCCTGCTTTACGAAACCTATCTCTCCCGCACGGATTTTTGCTGTTTTGCCGTCGGAGGACTTTCCGACGTCGATTTTATCGAACAAATACTCCCCGCCCGAAAACCTGTCGAGCATACCGATGATGTGAAGCAGCGTGGATTTCCCCGACCCCGATTTTCCCATTATCGCGCAAAATTCGCCGTCCGAGATCTCCAAAGAAATTCCCTTGAGTGCCTGAAATTCGTTTGATTTCTTGAAGTTGTAGATTTTTGTTATATCAGAAAGTTTTATCATAATAAGTTCCTTGATCAGTTCGGTGAAACGCTCACGCGCATAACATTCAATCCGTCATATGAAAGAATTAAACTGTATTTGCCGTTGCTCGCTATAAAATAGACAGGCTCGTTCTCCGAAATATTATTAAATCCCGCTTCCTTGCACTGCTTGACATAATCGTTAAAATCGCTGTGCGAAGTGTTCCCGACATAAACGCAAAAAGCATTGTCGCCGCTTGGCCCATTAGATTTCCCGTAAAGGTCGGATTTCGGTTTGGGAATCTGATCCGCAGCCTCGTTATTCGGCCATTCGGCATTACCGAGCGTTATCGGCGGCCTCAGATCAACACTCATAGTACCGTTTACATACATCAGCCTCAATGTGCTGCCATCGGCGTTGTAGAGGTATGTACTTCCTTCGCTTGAGGAATATTCCTCGGTGTTGAAACCGCTGCTTCGGCATTTGTCAATGTACTTTTGATAGTACTTTTCCGAACACTCAATACTCGCCCCGAAAGAACCGTCGCCATCGTCACTGAACACCTCGCCCTTGAGCGAACTCGGCTTCGGAAGCTTATCGGTACTCCATTTGTAATTGGCTTTGCAGGCAACGAGTGTGAAAACCATCGCTGACGCAAGCAGAGCCGCTAAAAATTTTTTTGCATTTTTCATCGAAAAACACCCCCTTATGTTTATACACCCGTGTATGAGGTCGTATCCGCTTTTTTGTTTCCTACTGCCGCGCGAGGGAATTTCAGTATTTAATTGGTCTCCCGCAGATAATCTGCGGGAGATCTCCTCGCGGTGAGGATCATTGGCGCTATCGCCGCCGCTGTTACCAGCGCGAGAATTGTCAGAACACTCACAACAAGATTTTCAAACGTGAGTTTCATACCGACAGCCGCTTCTATTTTAAGAATTTTCAACACTTCAAACGCCGCCCAAGAAATACCCGCCGACAACACGGTTATCAGAAAGATCCCCGCACAATGCAGCCCGACAATTCCTTTTTTCGAGTAGCCGCAGAGCAGGAAAACCGCGTTTTTCCGCTCATTGTCCTTGAAAATGATAACCGAAATAAACACAATACCTAGCAGTACGATAAACCCGATAACGCAGGTCAGCGGAACAAAACCCGAGAGGTCATCGTTAAGTTCAGCTTGACTGTTTTCCGCTATATCCGAAATCGGCATTGTCGTTGTCACTTTACGCAATGCCGCGATATTCTCTGCGGCGTTTTCGGAAAACTCAATAAAAAAGCAGGTGCGCCCTCGGAATTGACCTTCAAGCTCACTTATTGAACTGCGGTTTGTGATAATGATATTCGGCTCGTTGACGGAATTTGCATAAAATGCGCTCACGCTCATCGCACTGTTTACTTTGTTCATTTCGGGAATAAAGGTCGTAGCGGTAAGTACCCCGCTTGTTGTGATCTTCAGTACATCTCCGCTCGGGAGAGTTATCTCGTGTTCGCCGCGCATTGTGCCGGCAGTTCCCACGGAGCTCTTGTAGCTTCCCGATTGCAGCGGCAGCGCAAGGCGGCTGTATATCTCGTCGCTTAATGAGATAACGGTGTATTTCCCGTCAGTCGAATTCGCCGACTTTATGTCATATATCTTATAGTCGCCCTCGATATTCTCCAAAATATGCTCCCGCGACTGCAATGGAGTTTCGTTAAACAGTATTGTATTGTTTAGAAAATTATCATCACTTACAAAAGCGGTCTTATTGTTGAACAGAAATTCAAACGGCGCTATCAGCATTCTGCGCTCCTTCAAGGTACTTGCGAGGTAGTTCACCGAAAGAAACAACGTAGCAGTTTCGAGAATTACGAGAATTATCGAGAAGATATTTTTCCTAAAATTCAAAAGCGAAAGTTTTACTGCATTCAAAGCGTTCCCCCCCTATATTTCTCTCAATTCGGCGGCTACCGATCTTGTCAGTGAGGGAACTATGTAAGCCAAGAACAGCACCGCGCTTATGCCGAGGAAAATGCCGTACAGCGTGATGTAATAATCTGCCGTGAACACCGCATCGCTGAAAACGGCGTAATATTTTCCCATAATCGGCATTATGAGTTTTTTGAACACAATGCAAGAAAACAATGCCGAAATTACAGACACGATAAGTAACTCAACGCCGATGTAGATCACGCCGGTTGCTTTGGAAAAGCCCACGAAGCGCAATACCGCGAAGTATTTTTTCTGTGAGGAGATCATATATCTGAACACGAGCAGCGTATTGAACACCGACATTGCCAGAGTCGCCACGGAAAGCAGAATGTTTGCGTCAGCCGAACGTTTGTCTAAAAGATCGTCAATTTTAGGAGTGTTTGTAACATCAACATCGCCGAAATATCGTTCTGTCAATTCATAAACCGTTTCCAACTCGGCTTTTGTGGGAACGGTCTTAAACTTTATATTCATATCCTTAAGCGAACAGCCTTTTGGCGCGGAGTTGAAAAGCACATACACGCCCCGCCCCGAATATCGTCCCGTGACAAGATATTCCTCGCCGGCTATCATAATGTGATCGTCGTCGGTAAAGTCGTATTTCAACTGAACATATTCGCCGTCAACAAGAGCCTCTCCCGCATTCATGCCTACAATCGCGGCTTTCTCGCCGTTGTTGAACTGCTCTTCGGTTGGAAGGTCTTTCCGTTCCAAGCCAAAACGCTTGTTCAACACCCTGAACATCGTATCACGATCGGGATACGAAAATAGCGGAGAGTCATAAATTCCCGGCGCGGTGATCATCACCTCTTCGTAAGAATTGGGCAAATCGTTCAAAAAATCACAAATCGTATCGAGGTCATTATCGTATGAGATTGGCTCGGAAAACCTAAATCCATAGAACCGTGCCCAATAGTTTGTGCCGCCAAAATCGTCTGACAGCATATTGACAGCTATCCCGTTCGCCGTCAGCGCAACGCATAGAAGCGCCGTTTCAAGAGCGATAATGAGGGCGTATTGCAAAAAGTGTTTTTTGATGTTGTTGAGGAAATACTTAAATAACATAGGATTACCTCTAATTGCAACAGGATTTAGAGCGTGTCCACATAAACCGAAATGCCCGGGTTTTGAAGCGAATTTTTCGCAGAACAAGGCGAAAATTCGCAGATGTACTGTATGGTATGTACTTCAAGAATTTTCAGCGAAGTTATGCGAAAAATTCGCCAAAAGACAGGAGTTGAGCGTTAATGTGAACACGCTCTAGTATGATTGCTTTTTTTAAGCGTATTATGACTTTTTCACACCAATAATACTTGTCTCCAAATTATCTGAACCGACAGTCGAGTCTTCATTACGATAAGAAAAATATTTAGCACTTTTAATCGTACCAACGCCCTTTGCCGTTGCCGAAACAGTTATTTTATTGCGATCTTTTTCGGGTGTATACGCAAATGAGGAGTCCCCGTCTACACCATACACAATTACGTACGTCCACTTATACTTATTGGCAGCTCCTGAGATTGTTTTTAACTCTGATTTGAGACCACTTGCTTTTGCTTCGCCAAATCCAAGTGTAAAAGTCTCTATATAATTGTTAATGTCAGAATTAATAATGTCGCATAATGTATCATTTCTATCTATAGGAACCCAAATCTTGCTATTTGACTGACGTCCTATTCGATGTCCCAATGACCCTGTAGAATACATATCATAATAAATTGCAGTCGTCGCTTCAGCAGAAGCAACAGCCTCTTGGTCAGCCGCAGCTGCAGCTACTGTTACAGTAATTGCTGTTGCAGTTATTACAGCTGTTGCCGCAAATGCAACTATGGATTTTGTTATAGATTTCATATCAAATACCTCCTATGGTTTTAGTTGGTACGATTATGTTAACTACTCATAAACGTACCACAACGTTGAAATCTTAAGTTTTTAACTACATTATTATTTATATCATATTTTTTTGAAAAAATCAACAGAAATTTCCAAAATTGGTAAATTTTACATAAACATAAACCTTCTTTCAATTGAATTTCTAGACAAAATGTTGTAAAATATATAAGGAAGTACTTAAGGACGCACTGATTTAATGACTTTCTCACCGCCATAGGCGGGGAGAAAGCTAATAAAACCGTACCCAAAAATAGAAAATTAAATTTACCTGCACCGACAGCACCGTCTGCCCAAAATAAGGCTTTCATATTTTTACATCTTCCTCTATTTAATAATGTACAATTATCTACCGTTTCCAAAACAACTTCAAGCCACTATTTATTGAAATATCAAAAAGTGACTTAAATGTAAAATTGTTATTTGTTGGATTTTGCAATAGAATTATTCCTATAGAATAATTATATTATACTTTTGTAGTTTTTTCAATACCTTTAGCGCAAGATGTCGAAATTCTGCGCAACGTGTAATTATATCGTATAAATCAACAAAAATACAGTGCTTTTTTTGTACAACATTACAACGCTTAAGTTCTTGTTCTTCCTCAACCTGGTATTAAGTCTAACAATTTTATTACCTTATTTCATCTGCTTGTTCTCGATCCATTTTACACACTGCCCGCTCCGCTTTTTTGAATCCGATGAACTTGCAAAGTATTTTTATTTATCCCCACCCCTCCATAAACAAAGCAATATCCGCAGCTCCCACTGCGGATATTGCTTTTCAACGGCAAGCACTAATCGAAACACTAAAACACTAAATAAGCGAATACAAATAGGCGGCAAAGCGCCAAAAATAACAATCAGTAATAAATAACAAATCCGAACACATCACGAGTAATAAATGTGTTCGGATTAAGCGTTAATGGCTCCCCCGGCTGGACTTGA
>DILZ01000091.1:2855-6071 GCA_002425305.1 Ruminococcaceae bacterium UBA5579 | reverse complement strand
GACTCTTTTTGAAATTTATGTCCCGGCCGTTACATTACTGCTCATCAAGCGTTGCTTTTGCTGCGCAGCCCACACAATGACTGTCAACTATTAACCGTCAACTGTACACTGTCGGCTACTTCCGAGTATTTGTCGTTTACCGTAAACTGCGGCACGACCGACTTTCTGCTTATTCCGGCACGCGCGAACGCCTGCGTCAGCATAAGCTTTATTCGGTTTACCTGATTTACTTCCGACGCGCCCGGATCGAAATCCACCGCTACGATATTGCTTTCGGGGTGCTGCCGGCGAAGCTCGCCGATAACGCCCTTGCCCGTGACGTGGTTCGGCAGACACGCGAACGGCTGCACACACACGATATTCGGCACGCCCTCGTCAATAAGATCAAGCATTTCCGCCGCAAGGAACCAGCCCTCGCCCGCAATATTGCCCGGCGATACGATAGCATCCACCTTTCTGCGCATATCATATATCTCGCCCGGAACGCCGAATTTCGTGCCATTTACCGCCGCGCGGTAGCTCCTCTCCAGATACTTGAACAGCTTTATCGCGAATTTCTTGATATCCATTGACATTTTGGAGCTTGCCAAAAGCTCGTATTTTGTCATTCCGTGAGAACAGATATAGTAGAAAAATCCCATAAGGTCGGGAACGACTACCTCGCAGCCCTCGCTTTCAAGCAATCCGATTATGTCGTTGTTCGCTATCGGGTGGAACTTTACGAGAATCTCTCCCACCAATCCCACGCGCGGTTTTTTGATATCCAGCACGGGAAACTCGTTAAACTCCTTGACTATATTGCGGATATTCCTGTTGAACCGCTTCATCGAAAGCGAACTCAGCTCGCTTCGTATGATAAGCCGCCACTTTTCGTAAAGCGCGTTTGCGCTGCCCTTTACCTTTTCATACGGGCGAACCTTATACAAGCACCGCTGAAGTACGTCGCCGTATATCATTCCCAAAAACGCACGAACCGCCAATGCGGGGGTCAGCTTGAATCCACGCTGCTTTTCCAAGCCCACGACGTTCAGCGAGATAAGCGGAACCTTATCAAAGCCCGCGTCCTTCAGCGCTTTTTTCAGCATACCGACATAGTTTGTCGCTCTGCACGCGCCGCCCGTCTGCGTTATCATAACGGACGTGTTGTCGATGTCGTATTTGCCGCTTTGCAAAGCGTGGATAAGCTGTCCGACTACCAGGATAGACGGATAACACGCGTCGTTGTTTACATACTTCAAGCCCGTATCGACCACCGACTTTGAGCAGTCCTTGAGTATCTTCATTCTGTAACCGGTGTGGTTGAACGCCGCCTCCAGGAAATCAAAGTGTATCGGCGCCATTTGCGGACAGAGGATAGTGTGCCTTTTGCGCATATCCTTTGTGAACTCCGGCTGACGTATGTATCCCAGATGACCGCGCACGGGCTTATACTTGTGACGCTGCCGCTCATCGACGACGGATATCAGCGAACGCAGACGTATCCTTGCCGCGCCGAGGTTGTTCACCTCGTCAATTTTAAGACAGGTATACAGCTTTCCGCAGCTGTGCAGTATCTCTTGTACCTCATCTGTAGTGATAGCGTCAAGTCCGCAGCCGAACGAGTTCAGCTGAACAAGCTCCAGACCGCTGTTGCCGCCGACAAGGTGTGCCGCGGCGTACAGTCTTGTGTGGTAAGTCCACTGATCGACAACGCGTATCGGGCGGACTACCTTGCCCAAATGCGCTATGCTGTCCTCGGTAAGCACCGCAAACCCGTAGCTTATTATCATTTCGGGAAGTCCGTGGTTTATCTCCGGGTCGACGTGATACGGTCTGCCCGCGAGCACTATGCCGCGCTTGTGGTTCTCTTTAAGATATTGCAGCGTTTCCTCGCCCTTTTGGCGCATAGCCTCCTTGAACCTCTCGTCCTCAGCATATGCTTTGTCGAGAGCCGCTTTCAGCTCACGCTTTGTAAGATGCAGCTCCGGAGCATTTTGCTCAGCCTCCTCAAGAAGCCGCTCCGCCATACGCTTTTTGTCGAATATCGGCAGAAACGGGTTCAAAAACTTCACATCTTTCCGCAATTCGGGCACGGAGTTTCTGATGACCTCGCTGTATGTAGCCACAACGGGGCAATTGTAGTGATTGTCGCCGCCGTTTTCGTCATTCATCTCGTATGGTATCGAGGGGTAGAATATCAGCTTAACGCCGTCGTTTATCAGCGACTGGATATGTCCGTGCGCGAGCTTTGCGGGATAGCAGACACTCTCCGACGGCATTGTTTCTATGCCGAGATCGTATATCGCCCTTGTGGTTTTCGGAGAGAGCTTTACGGAAAATCCAAGCTCCGTAAACAGAGTGTGCCAGAACGGATAGTTCTCGTACATTCCCAAAACGCGCGGTAAACCTATCACTCCGCGTGGAGCTTTCTCCTCGGGCAGGCTTTCGCGGTCGAACAGCAGATGATACTTAAAATCGTAAAGGTTCGGGAGCTTTTCGCTCTTTGAAACATTGCCCGCGCCGCGTTCGCAGCGGTTGTTGCTTATGTAGCGCTTTCCGTCGGGAAATTTCGTTATCGTAAGCAGACAGTTGTTTGAGCATTTCCCGCAACGCGCCGTGGTTTTTTGCGGCTTGAAGCTGTCCAGCATTTCCGCCTTCGCGATAGTCGAGGGCTTGCCGTCGTCGCGCTCCAGCGCAACGAGAGCCGCTCCGTACGCGCCCATAAGTCCCGCCTTGTCGGGACGGATAACGTCTCTCCCGACCGTAAGCTCAAACGCGCGGAGAACGCTGTCATTCATAAACGTGCCGCCCTGAACGATAATCTTATCGCCCATAGAAACGGTATCACGCAGCTTTATCACCTTAAAGAGCGCGTTCTTGACAACGGAGTACGAAAGCCCCGCCGAGATGTCGGCGACGGTCGCGCCTTCTTTTTGCGCCTGTTTAACCCGCGAGTTCATAAATACGGTGCAGCGCGAGCCGAGGTCTACGGGGTTCTCCGCTTCAAGACCCAGAACGGCAAACTCACGGCTGGTCATACCGAGGGCGTTCGCGAAGTTCTCAATAAACGAGCCGCAGCCCGAAGAACAAGCCTCGTTCAGCAGAATGCTGTCTATCTCGCCGTTCTTCACCTGCATACACTTCATATCCTGCCCGCCGATGTCGAGGATAAACTCCGCACCCGGGAGTATCCTGTCGGCAGCTTTGTAGTGCGCCATAGTTTCGATCTCGCCGAAA
>DILZ01000091.1:250-2849 GCA_002425305.1 Ruminococcaceae bacterium UBA5579 | reverse complement strand
TGCTCGCCATAGCCCGTTGTGCATACCTTCGCTATGTACGCTCCCTCGGGCAGCAAGCCGTAAACTTCCTTTAAAATGCCGATCGCGGACTTCAGCGGATCGCCTTGGTTGCCCGCGTAATGCGAATAGAGTATCTCCGCGTTGGAGTTCAGCAGAACGGATTTTGTGGTAGTCGAACCCGCGTCTATTCCCAGATAACACGCGCCCTTGTGCTCCTTGATATCCGCCGTGGGAATAATGGCTTTTGCGTGACGCGCACGGAACTCCTCAAGCTCGTTTTTGTCCTTGAACAGCGGCGCTAAACGCTCCACCTCACGAAGCTGATTGTCGCCTAAGTCGTTGGCTTTTTCAACAAGCGCGTCGAGATCCCTCTCCTCCGCCTCGTCGGAAAGAGCGCAGCCCATCGCGACAAAAAGGTTCGCGTTTTCGGGATATATAACGTTTTCGGGGGCCAAATTCAGAGTTTCGATAAATCTTTGGCGCAGCTCCGACAAGTAGTGGAGCGGTCCGCCGAGAAACGCGACGTTTCCGCGGATAGGCTTGCCGCACGCAAGACCGCTTATCGTCTGATTTACCACGGATTGGAACACGGAAGCCGCGAGGTCGCTTTTCTTCGCGCCGTCGTTGATAAGCGGCTGTATATCGCTCTTCGCAAAAACTCCGCACCTTGAAGCTATCGGATAGATCGTTTCGTACTTCTTCGCAAGCTCGTTCAAGCCGGATGCGTCCGTATTCAGCAGCGCCGCCATCTGATCGATAAACGCGCCCGTGCCACCCGCACAAGTCCCGTTCATACGCTGCTCAAGTCCGCCCGTGAGGTAAGTGATCTTAGCGTCCTCACCGCCAAGCTCGATAGCGACGTCGGTCTGCGGTATCATCGCCTTGATAGCGTCCGTTCCCGCCGCGACCTCCTGAACGAACGGTATTTTCAGCCATTTTGACACGGAGATACCGCCCGAGCCGGTAACCGCAACAAGAGCACGCTCGCCGGACAGCTCGCGCCCGACCTCCCCGATTATATCCGACACCGTTTTTCTTATGTCCGAGAAATGCCGCTGATAACGGCTGAACAGCAATTCGTTATTCTCCCCCACGACCGCCGCTTTTACGGTAGTCGAGCCGATGTCAAATCCCACTTTTTTCATTATATACATTTTCCTCCAAAATCGGCAAAAAATAACACAAGTTCTGTGCCGCGCGATATCGCGCCACATTAAAATTATAGCATATTTTCGCTTAAAAGTCAAGAGCTAATTAGAGGTAAGAAATTTAGAAGTAAGATGTAAAAGCGCGGCTTCGCTGCGGTCGGGGCGCCCAAAAAAGAAAAAAGCTCTTGACAAATCCGAAAATATGTAGTATAATGCGTATATAGGAATTATACTGCTTAATTTTGCTGCTTGATAAGGAGGCAAAACGATGTACGATTTTGAAAATATGGATAAGCGGCTTATTGCGTATGTAAACATCTTCATCTGCGCAAACCGCCTGCAAGCTATAATGGACAGCGGTCTTGAGGACATCACGGCAAAGCAGTGGCTCGCGCTGATGATGATCGACGCGTTCCCCGAGCCGCCCACGCTGAAGCAGATCTCGGAGATGTCGGGCGTGACGCACCAGAGTATGCGTCAGATAGTCGACAGACTTATCGACAAGGGCTTTCTCGCGGTAGTTCCGGACAAGAAAGACAAGCGCGCGATACGGCTCATCAAGACCCCCGCCGCCGAAAATATCCGCACCAAAAAGGAGGGGCAGAACAGGGAGTTCGTGTTCAAGCTGTTCGACTGCCTGAACGAAAAAGAGACAACCGTCTACTGCTCCGCGCTTGAAAAACTCTGCGAACACCTTAACGAGTTAAAGGAGGAAAACAGATGAAAACGATCGTCGTCTACAAGTCAAAATACGGCTACACAAAATGCTATGCCGAGTGGATAGCGGAGGAACTTCGGTGTGATATAAAAGAAAACGCCGCTCTCGGCGATATTCTCGGCTATGACGCGGTGATCTGCGGCGGAGGCTGTTACGCCGGCTCGATAAACGGCGCAAAGCTGCTCACAAAAAATCTCGCAAAGCTCTCCGGCAAACGCCTGATACTATTTGCGGTAGGATCAAACTCCGGCGCGGACAAGGACATCGTCCCGTTTTGGGATAAGGCGCTCACTCCCGAGCAGCAAAAACAGATCGCGCATTTTTATCTGCGCGGCGGCTTTGACTACGGAAGGCTGAACGGCGGCGACAGGCTGCTGATGAACCTGCTGAAAGCGCGTCTTAAGAAGCAAAAAGACCCCGACGAGGAGACGCGCGGGCTGCTTGCCGCTTACGAAACGCCGGTTGATTTCACTGATAAGGAGCGGCTTAAAGAGCTGCTTGAATATGTCGGAAAGGAATAACAGAAAAAGCGGGGAGCTTCGGCTCTCCGCTTTTGTTATTCAGATGCTCGCCGAATAGTTCGGGGCTTCCTTCGTGATATAGATATCGTGCGGGTGAGATTCCTTCAAGCCCGCGCCCGTTATCTTCACGAACTCCGCGCGCTCCTGAAGCTCGGGAACAGTCGGGCAACCGCAGTAGCCCATACCGCTTCTGATACCGCCGACAAGCTGGA
>DILZ01000091.1:0-227 GCA_002425305.1 Ruminococcaceae bacterium UBA5579 | reverse complement strand
CAACGCCCTCGGGAACGAGCTTTTTAGCGTTGCCCTGGAAGTATCTGTCGGCAGAGCCCTGCTTCATTGCCGCAAGACTTCCCATACCGCGGTATACCTTGAACGAACGGCCCTGATATATCTCAACATCGCCGGGAGCTTCTTCGCAGCCCGCAAGCAGAGAGCCTAACATAACAACGTTCGCGCCCGCCGCGAGAGCCTTTACGATATCGCCGGAATACTTGATG
>DILZ01000097.1:15947-39068 GCA_002425305.1 Ruminococcaceae bacterium UBA5579 | reverse complement strand
CATCGTGTTATATACAGAAAGGTATGAGTTAAGGCGGCCTGTCCCGGTGTTTTGCGGGCTTCTGCGGCTTCTGCGGTGCGGCAAACAGAAACGGCGAAGCCGGCGCAGTTAACCTAAACGCGCGTTGCGCATATAATGGAGTATCAAACGCTACGGAGGTTTAGATATGAGAATAATGTTTGTAGGCGGCGACGCCAGAATGGGATACGCGGCGAAAAAGCTTGCCGAAAAACACGAGATATCATATTTCGGCGGGGAAGAGCCTTCCGCGCCCGATGGCTGTTTCGACGCGATCATTCTCCCGCTGCCGCTCTCGAAGGACGGCAGTACGGTGTATTCGCCGGACGACCAAAGTCCGCTTACGTTTGATGAGTTGAGTGAAAAAACAAAGGGATACGCGGACGAGCACACGGTCGTTTTCGCGGGCGGGGAAGCTCCCGCTGTGACGGAGATGTGTGCAAGACTCGGCTGCAAATTCGTAAACTATTTCGCAAACGAAGCCCTTACGCTGCAAAACGCCGCGCTTACTGCCGAGGCGGCGCTCTGTCTGCTTTCGCAAAGCACGGACGGCTCGCTGCTTGGCTCTCGGATATTGGTAACGGGCAGCGGTCGGATAGCGGTTTTCCTTGCCGAACGGCTCCGCGCGTGCGGAGCAGCGGTGACGTTTGCCGCGAGAAATCACGCTAAACGTGAGCTTTTTAAGCTGAACGGCTATTCGGCGATACCGCTTGAGGAATTGTCCCGGGCACTGCCCGATTTTGATTTTACGGCAAACACCGTACCCGCGCCGATATTCGGCGAGGAGATGTTTTCAAAAATGCGCCAAACCTCTGTTTTCGAGGAGCTTGCGACATTGCCGCGCCAGCCTTGGGAAACGTTTGCGAACCGTTATAGCATTAAATACATTTACGCGGGCGGTCTGCCCGGAAAGTATTCTCCAAGGTCGGCGGGCGAGTATATCGCGCGTGCCGTTATTGAGGAGGCAGAAAGGATAGATGCGAATGAATGATATAGATAAGCTTTCGGGGCTTAAGGTGGGCTTTGCGGTGTGCGGATCGTTCTGCACGTTCGAGAAGGCGTTTGCGGAGATCGAGGAGCTTGTTGCGTTGGGCTGCGAGGTCACTCCGATAATGTCGCAAAGCGCGTATTCACTTGATACGCGCTTTGGAACGGCTCAGCAAAACGCCGCGCGGCTGTACGAGATAACGGGCAAAACCGTCCTGCACGATATCACCGCGACAGAGCCGATAGGTCCCCAAAAGATGTTCGATGTGTTGGTGGTCGCGCCTTGCACGGGAAACACGCTTGCAAAGCTCGCGTTAGGAATAGTTGATACGCCTGTTTCGGGCTGATGTGCCTCTAAATTCATTATAGCACATACAAAAAGGAGATACAACCCCTTTGGGTGTATCTCCTCATTTTTACCATTCGTCCGTCCAATCTTTTATCACAGAAAGTTCTCCAAATTCATTTCTGCTTATGCACCCTCTGTTAAACAGCTCTTTCATTCGTGCACCAACATCAATTTTACTGATACCCAACAGCTTTCCGTATTGAGCGTATGACCGCCTTCCTTCTTTTCTTATTTCCTCTAATAGTTTTCTTTTCTCATCGTTTGTCCTCTCCTTTAAGCTCCTATGACCGTCATATTCGACTGTTGTCTTGTATTCCTCTTCGTCGTCCTTTCCCAAATTGATAAACTCTACCAAGCCCAACAGCTTATATTTATTATAGTATATTGTTATTGTGGCATTGGGATTTACTATGATTTTTTCAATCATATTAAGCAGACATTTTCCTTTAGCTCGCTTTATCAGCTCGCCGTTCTCTATGGTCTCCTTGATTTTTAACAATCTCTGTTCGTTTATATCTAAAGCGGCACTGTTTACCTTAATTAAGCTGATTTCCGTTTTAAGACTTTCTATCTTCGTTTCTACGTCCTTGCTGTATTTTTTGAAGTTTTCATCATCTATTACCCCATCCATCAGCTTTTCATACAACCTATCTTTTTTATTTTCTTGCTTACGCAACTCTTTCTTTAAGGAGTCGATTTTTTTTGACGAGTTGTTTTTATTCAACATCTGCCTTATCAGCTTTAAACACTTGTCAACGATGTTATCTTCACTGCCGAATAGATCTCCCAGATATTCTTCACTTGTCTTTTCCACCAATTCCAAGAGCTTTTTTTCTTCAACATTTTCATTCAGACAAGCCAACTCGGTTTTTTCCTTGTTCCTGCCGTTCTTGTATGCGCTTGCACATTTCCAGATGATTACCTTATCCTTACCACTGCGCCTTGATAAAAACCTATGATATTTTGCGCCGCAATGACCACAGAATATCTTTCCCGAAAGCGGATATTTACCAATTGCATACGGTGTCGGATTGTCAGTCTTGCTCCTAGCCATTATGACCGCCCTTGTCTGCTCCCATTCTTCCTTTGTGACTATCGGAGGCAAGGCGTTTTCGACATATACCCATTCTTCTTTGGGTACATCCTCTCTTTTATGTATGTCGAAATTCATTTCTGTCTTATGCAGAATAACAGTACCGTAGCTCCTTTCGGATAAACATCTGTTTTTCCAGACCGTGCCGTCTATCTTTTTCCCGTCCGCTGTCCTCGCTCCCATATTGTACAGCTTTATTGATATTTCATAAAATCCAAGCCCCTCTCTTGCCAACTGCATTGCAATTCTATAATACTTTGCCTCCTCTTCGTTAAGCTCGTATTTGTCTTTTGCAATCTTTGTCCAACCGTATATATCCCTTGTGATGTTTAAGCCGCTCTTATGTTCCTGTCTGTATCTGTGGCTGTTCTTTATCTTCGCAGACAAGTTTCTTGAGAATTCCGCGTTCATAGCTACTTGTATTCCCGATAGAAAACCGTCACGTCCCATATCAAAGAACTTATTCTCCATATAGATAAACAGTTTCTTGCGATTGGTTGCCATAGCATCCAGAAACTTATACCAATCTCCGTTATTGCGCATAAGTCTGTCAAGGCTCTTGATGACAAGAACCTCCCATTTATCCGTTTTCATGTCCTCTAACATCTGCATATATTCGGTACGCCCTTTTGTTGTCGTGCCGCTGACAGCCTCCACATATTGATTGATAACCGTCCAACCTCTGTTAAGACATAACTCTCTGCTCTGCTTTGCTTGTAATTCCAAAGCGTTTGCCTGTTTCTCGTCGTCGGTACTGCACCTGTTATATATAGCTACCTTGTAGTGCTTATTCATTTCCTGCTGTTCATTATATAACATCTCCACTGCCCTCCATCAGCATTTCCATAAGTATATTGTATTCATCCGAACTAATCAGACCCATTTGATATAAATTATTAAATATCTCAATCATCAGCTTACTATCCATAAATCTTGGCTTGCATTTATACCTATACCTACTGTAACGCCGTTTCAGCTAAATTTCAATATGGGAATTTTGAAATTTGTGTGAAATTTTCAAAGGCGGATATATTCGCAAGCCTACCTCCTCTCGTTGTTTATCTTATTTTATGAAGTCCTTTTCCCGTATAGCACAATGCCTTGACGGCAACAGAACTTAGAACTTGCCCGTTCATTCCTTTATTACAACTAATTTTTTGTCCTCATCTCTTTTTATGTACCCCTGTTTAATTAACGCCCGTACCCTTGCTGTTACTTCATTCTTACTGCATTTGAGCTTTTCCGCGTATTCACGAAAACTCAAACCGCCGTCTTGAGCGATCAATCTCAACAGATTCTCTTTTTGCAGATTTATTTTCCTAATCTTTTCTCGGCTATCGTATTGCATATGCCAACTGCCGTCAATTACATTCATACCCCACTCCAAAACCTTTGTTTGGCGTAAAACCGACTTGTTAAAGAGTATCTTATGATATCCATTTTCATTGATAGTTATATAGTCAATCAAATGAGCAATCGCAATATTTTTATATCTTTTTATCAAGTCGATTGACAAGAATTCTTTGATTTTCGCAAGTTTTTCTCCGTCCATATGCGCAGACTTCACTGCATTATAATTTGCAATTTTATATGTCAATCTATCTATTTCCCTATCGGCATCGGCACATATTTCTTTGTAGACAGAATCGGTTATCGTTCTGTTTTTCAGCTTATAAAACATAAAATTTTTAAGCTCCTTTTGTTGTTTCAATTTTTCACACCACGTAATATATTTTTTATCAAGTAGATTTTCCTTTGATATTCTTTCTATTGGTTTCCAGCATTTGTCAATCAAATCTTCGTCACTGCTAAACAGTATTCCGATAGTAGAACTACATTCAACTTCAAACTGTTTTACCAACTCATTTTCATTTAGTTTCATATTGCCACAACCCGTGCCTCCCTTGAATGCATTTTTACATTTCCATATTGCAATATTTATTTTCTTTTTATCTTTATCATCTTTCTTTATGCGTTTCGGAGCATAAAATCTGAGATATTTTTCACCGCATTTTCCGCATATAAGTTTCCCATGGAAAGGACTTTTCTTATTTGAACACGACTTAAAATAATTTGCATTGTCGAAAAGACCTATCATTCTATTCATTTCCTCCCACTGCTTTTTATCCGTAATCGGCGGCAAAGCGTTTTCCAGAAAGCTCCACTCATCCTTGGGAAGGTTCATTTTCTTTTGTATTTGGGGATTTATTTCACTTTTATGCACAAACGCTCCACCATACGAATGCTCCGACAAACACAATCTTTTCCATTCCGAAGTGGAAATTTTCTTGTTGTTTTTTGATCTTGCTCCCATAAGGAACAAGCCGTCAGCTATCGTTTTGAAATCAATGCCAATAGAAGCCATATTTATAGCCATCTTATAATAGTAGGCTTCATTCTCGTTAAGAATGTATTCGCCGTTTACAGCCCTTGTCCAACCAAACATCTTTTTTGTTAAACGCAGATTTTGCCTTGGCTCTGAAACATTCTCGCTCTTGTTGCCCTCCTCTTGCGGATTATCGAGATCGTGTTCGTTTTGAATAGTTTCCGTGTCATTCCCTGAATCAATATCTCCTTCATCCAGAAAACAAAAACAGCTTTCCGATTTATCCTCGCCAAAGAAAATCTGCATAATCCTGTTAAACTCATTGCTATTAAGCAATTTCCTTTCTGCCATTTTCAAGAAAACACGTACAATCAACCACTTATCCATACTTTTATTCGGCAAGGCTTCATATCCGAAAAACTGAAAATCGAATATACTCCTGCCCCTCCCTATAATTTATTTGGCGCAATACGCAAACTTACGCATTATCACCTTTCGTTTATCCCTATAACAATGTTCTAAATACAGTTCAAGCATTTTTCGGATAAGTACCGCTTCGCTATTTTGAATAACTGTTAAACGAATTATTGTGAAAGTTTTTAAACACAACTTTTTTCAACACAACTGAATTTTGAATAAACTTTAAAGTCTATTTAAAAAAATTAAGTCGGATTTCATTTTCATTTCGCGTTGTGACTTCTCTACGATTTGGATAAACCTTAATGCTTTCTTTTGATAGCCTGTAAGTCAAATTTCATTTTCACTTGCTTTTGCGACTTGTCTGTGATTTGGATATACCCCAACGCTTTTTTTGAGAGATTGCAATCCGTATTTCACTTTCATTTGGTCTTATGACTTGCCTATGCTTTGAATAAACATTGGTGCTTTTTTAGAATAACTTGAAAGTCAAATTTTACTTTTTCTTGCCTTGTGACTTGCTTGTGATTTGGTTAAACCTTATGTCATTTCACCGAATAATGCATATCATATTCTCTTTGTATTTTTAAAATATGTCTGTATTTTGAATAAATATTAGAGCCTTTTTTCAAAAAAGTTAGTTAAATTTTATACGTTCATATGTCTTGATTTCATCGCGTTTCAGCGCGTTTGCAAAGTCGCCCGCTTTCCTCGACAAACGGCTTTGCAATGCGGATTAACGCTCACTTGTACAGCTGTGGTATTTTGTGAAAAACAATGTCAAAAAATTCGGGCTAAACAAACGCGATTTTTATGAATTTTGCACAATCATTTCTGGCTTAACTTCTTCAAAAATAAACGTTTACTTTGTTCGAATATGCTCTCAACAACCTTACGATATTACTATCAATAAACGCTTTGCATATTGCACTCATATACTATTGGTACAACTTCTTCTGCTGTTATTCATTAGCTCATTTCCCTGACCACCATTTATTCCTATTGCCAGTTTATTATTACATATGTGCTGTGTGGGTAGTGGTGGGGGACTTTGACTGCACACGGCGATTTCATATGTTCGGTGGATTTCCGCCCTGTTGATTTGAATTCCAATACATCTTGTTTTCATCATTTTATTTCTGTTTTGTCCATATGAATTGAATTCATAATAGCGTAATCGTGTCTTGATTTGGTATGCGGCGATTAGGGGGGGCACCTTATGGGCTGATACTCTCACTGAATTTTCTGTCAAAAATCGAGATTAGGGAAAATGTGAAAATGCTTAAACTTTCTCCATAGCCCGAAATCGCTCATATTTGCCCTATATGGAAATTCCATTCGTAGGCATAACCTTATCTAAGATATATCTCCGAACGATTTTAGGGGCAATTACGCCGCTCTGCGTGCCTGTTACTTAAAAGGGCAAAAAGAAAAAGGCGTAAATCCGCTTTGGATTTACGCCCTTGTATATTAACATATTTAGAACCTCGGTATATCCGTATCGCCCTCTTTGGCTTTCATAATGCGCTTATATACCGCTTTCGGGTCGTCGTCATCTCCGAGAAATCTGAACGCGCTAGCCGCCACATATTCCCGCCGCAACTCAAACGATCGCCACCGCCTGTTTAATTGTTCGCTAGCCGCTCCCGTGGTATTACTGCCGGCGAATATATCTATCACCAAATCGTCCTCGTCCGTCAACAGCTTGATGAAAAATTCCGCCAATTGGCTCGGAAACCTCGCGGAGTGCGGTTTTATCTCCGCTTTTCTGCACGTTCGGAGATATTTGCAGTTTGACTCGCTGTTTGAGATTATCAGACAATTGCTCGGAATACTACCGCCGTTATTATTCGTCCACGAATTGGTATGCGTTGTCAATCGCTTTTCTTTCGGCAAGTCAAGCCTGTAAAACTTCTCTGGGTTCTTAAACAGCTTTTTCATACTCTTGCTGTAAGGATTGAGAACCTTTGTAACGTCCGATTTCGGGTTGCTCGTCTTTGACATCCACCAGACCATATCTACGGCGTTCTTGCACCGAATTTTCTTTTTGTTCACATACTCGATCGGCACGGGGAGCTTGCTTTGATTATACCAGCAAAAAGGCTGCGCCAGCTTATATCCGAGATCGTCAACGAGCATTATCAGCGTTCGGAACGCATACAGGCTGTATGTAGGTTCGCCCTTGTTGTAGGTGTTTCCGATATCGATAACAAAGCTCCCCGTGTCTTTCAGCTTGGGCAAGAGCTTTTCCGCAAACTGCTTAAACCATTCCACATACTCGTTTTGGGGAACGTTGCCGTACTCCATAGGCTTAAGCAGCGCGAACGGCGGCGAAGTCATCACAAGGTCAACGGAGTTATCCTCCAATTCGTCAATAAGTTTCAGACTATCCCCGCAATACGCACCGCCCAGATTGGTTTGATAACACAGCATAAACGCTCCCCCAACGCAAAAACAAATCGGCAACGGCATTTTATCTGCCGCCGCCGATTTATTGTTATTATTAGCTTATCGGTCTTACTGTCGTAATTATAGCATATTTGTCGGGGGTTGTCAAGGGCGTTCAAACTGTGATAGCAACTCGTCCCAATCGCCTTTATATTTTTTTGTGATTACATCCCATTTATCATAATAAGTTTTGCCTTTATAAATAACACGGGTGTAACGTCCGTTAAAAGCTACAGAACTCAATACGGTTACGCTGTCGGGAATGGTAACGCTTGATAATTGATAACAGTCAGCAAAGGCACTGCCGATATAAGTTACACTATCGGGAATAGTTACATTTGTAATATTTCCGCACTTCCCAAAAGCGCTATCGCCAATCTTTGTCACGCCATATGGGATATTAACATCAGTAAACTTAAAGCACCCATAAAAAGACATCTCGCCTATTTCCGTTAAACTGTCGGGTAAATCAATATTCATTAGTTTTTCACAATCCATAAAAGCCATATCGCCAATTTCGGTAACGTCATCGGGAATATCTATATTTGAAAGGCTTTTGCACCCCCTAAAAGCCGATTTGCCGATTTTAGTCACGCTATCGGGTATAGCCACACTTGC
Organism: Ruminococcaceae bacterium UBA5579; assembly: GCA_002425305.1. Taxonomy (GTDB): domain Bacteria; phylum Bacillota; class Clostridia; order Oscillospirales; family Ruminococcaceae; genus CAG-115. Next base: position 30,812 of record DILZ01000097.1, on the reverse strand, counting down.
AAGATCGGAGCAATAGCAGAAAACAGTATCTTCGATTTCGGTTACGCCATTCGGAATATATACGCCTGTAATATTTTTGCTCAAAAAAGATGATGTGCCAATACAAATCACCCTTTTCCCATTGATTTTCTCGGGAATTTTCACATCACCGCCGCTGCCCAGATACTCTGTAATTTTAATGCCATCTTCAATATCTTCATACTTAAAGTCACTTTCCATGGTGTCATCGTCTGATTTGGAATTGCTTTGATTTACAACATTTACAATTTCATCTGGTGAGTAAGCGTTTCCGCTATATATGATTTTCTCGAGTTTTGAACACCCTTCAAAAGCAGCAGGAGCAAATGATGAAACGCTATCGGATACATATATTTCAGTGAGCTTTGGGCAATTACTAAATGAATTACGCTTAATTCCCGTAACGCCGTTTCCAAAAGCTACGGCAGTAAGATTTTTTAAGCCGCTCATCGATTTATAGCACGTCATATTTGGGATATTTATGTATTGTAATGAGTTTTTGGTTTCATTTGAAAGCGAGTATTCCGTTACTGTATCGGGTAAAATCAACTCGGTCAATTGCTTACTGCATTCCGATATATCCACCTTAACTACGATTTCGTTCTCCAGATAGTCGGGTATTCTCACTTTAGGCGACTCCAAAAGGTAATCGGTGATAACCATTCCACCCATGTTGCTGTCATAATTGTACTTAAACGCGCTGACATCCGTAACCGAAATTTCGGGCAGAACGCTCCACATATCTTGTGGGATATTATTGTTGTTCTGTGTAATATCACTATTCTTACTGCTATGCGGTTCGCCAACGTCCGATATCACGAAAGAACTTTCGTTCGATTGCTGGGCGGGAGTATTCCTGTTACACCCTGTTAATTGTGCCGTAAGTGCAATCACAACTAATGCCGATAACAATGTTTTTCTCATAAAATACTTATCCTTTCTAACGAATTACCGCATAAACAAACTATACAAATCATCCATATTGCTCTGTGTGTAGGTTTTGCCCTTGTAGGTCACATTGATATTCGTACAGCCTTTAAAAGCATAATTGCTGATAGAAGTCAATCCGTTTCCCAATGTTACGCTTTTAAGGCTTGTACAGCCGTCAAATGCGCAATCTCCCAGTCTTGTCAAACCGTCTCCAAACACCACGCTTTCAAGGTTTGCAAAATCTTCCAAAGTATCGCCCATATCGGCTATCAAATATGACGGTCTGCCAAAATTACTTATGCCATTTCCCAGAGTAAGATGTTTAAGATTTTCGCACCCGTCTAGAATATCCTTGTTGACCTTAGTTACCCCGTTTCCGACAACTATCTCCGTTATTCTGTCGCAGCCGTTAAAAGCTCCCTCTGCAATTTCCGTCACGCTGTCGGGAATAACTGCCTTGCCTTTTTTGCCCTCGGGGCATATTATCAGCATAAGACCGTTTTCGGTTTTGCGGCATAACATTCCGTCAACGCTTGCCAAATAGGGATTGCCCTCACCGACATTTATGCTCTCTAAATTTGTGCAGCCGTCAACTCCTCCAAAACCCGTAACCGTATCGGGTATTGTTATGCTCGTTACTGCGGTATTGTTTTGAAAAGCACCGACAAAGCCCTCGCGGTTGGTAACTCGACCGCTTATCATCACAACGGGATCTCCGCTTATAGTTTCGGGAATTACCACATCGCCGCCGTTGCCCTCATAGGTTCTTATCTCCACGCTGTCATTCATAAACGCGCACCCAAAATCTGTTTCGGGAGAATACTCAACGGGCTTTACTGTCGGTTCGCTTGATGAAGAATTGCCGCTTTCTATTGAGCCGTCCTTAAACAAAGCGTACAAGTCGTTCATATTGCTCTGCGTGTAGGTTTTGCCCTTGTAAGTTACCGTTATGTTATTGCAACCCTCGAAAGTGTTCACACCAATATATGTTACACCGTTCGGGATAGCTGCGTTTGAAAGAGTTTCGCAGCCATTAAAAGCATCCCAGCCGATTACAGATACGCTTTCGGGAATATCAATGCTTTTAAGTTTTGAACAACCTCTGAAAGCGTTAGCACCTATTGTGCGTATGCTATCGGGAATAGTTACGCCTGTCAAACTTTCGCGGTCTTTGAAAGAAGAATTGCCGATATATGTTACACCGTCTGGAATTATGACTTTTCCGCTTGCTGTCGGCAAGCATATAAGTAACTCAACCTCGCCGTCCTCACTGTTTTCACACAGCATTTTATCAACACAAAAAAATGTTTTATTGTTTTCGGAAACGCTTATATTTTTTATGTTTGTGGTGTCAAATGCTGTAAATGATCCGTGCGCTAAAATTGGGGGCGCGCCGTTATACCAAGAAGAGTTTGCAACTGGATTTATAATTTGTTTTACATCGCTACCGATAGATACACTTGTGATATCCGAGCGTTCATAAAATACACTATCAACAATAGTCACGCCATCTGGAATAATGAACTCACTGCCTTTTGCTTTAGGGTATACTACCAATGTAATATCGCCGTCATCCGTTTTTTCGCATAACAAACCGTCTATTGAACAATATTTCGGATTATCCTCTCCAACGTTTATGCTCTCAATATATTCACATTTGTCAAACATATTGTTCAAGGTAACGCCTAAAATATAACCGATTTTTGTTGCACTGCTGGGTATTTTGAGTATACCCTTTTTCGCCACGGGGCACATCATCATTCTTAATCCATCTTCCTCCTTTTCATACAGAACGTCATCAAATGAATAGTAACTTGGATTATCGTCTGCGACCTTTATGCTTTCCAGATTTATGCAGCCCTCCAAATAACTTCTGCCAAAATAGGATATTGTTGTCAGATTTTCGGGAATAAATATGCTGATAAGCCCAACGCAACCGTCAAAAGCGTCCGAGTTGATTTCAACAACGGTTTTCCCGTCTATTGTATCGGGTATTTTTACATAACCGCCATAGCCAAGATACTTTGTTATTTTTATCCCGCCCTCTGCGGTATCATATTCAAAATCGTTTTCGTTAGTTTCGTATACGGGTTCACTCGTCTGATTGGATGTGCTATTCTGCGGTTTGCTAACGTCTGATACCACGGACGAACTTTCGTTCGGTTGCTCAACGGGAGTATTCCCGTTACACCCTGTCAACTGCGCCGTAAGCGCAATCACAACTAATGCCGATAACAATGTTTTTTTCATAAATCCAACGTCCTTTATTTCATAATCGCTTTATTAAAGCATTTTCGCCTTTATTGCGGCGAACTCCTCCTCGGAGAGAAGTCCGTCTTTGTACAATTGCGCGTATTTCATAAGCTCGTCCGCTGTTGAAACGGGAACTTGCGACTGAACGCTTTGCACGGGCTGAACGGGCGTTCCCACAACGTTTGACATAACCTCGCGCATTGCATTTGCCGTGGCGTTTTCCGCATCCTCAACCGCTTTATCTTTGGCGATACGGAGCATTTTCTGAAATCCGTCGCTTTCCTCTTTGGAATACCAGTTTATATCAAACGCAATACAGCCGCCTGCATAGCTTATTGTAAGAATTGTTTTTCGGGTTTTAAAGTAACTGAACAAAAGAGCCACCGCAGGAGCTAATATAAGCATATCAATAAACACCGCCTTTGGCGTTCCCCAGATCGCAATGTTAGTCCCAATAGTTCCTACAAAGCCGACTACCGTTAATATCAACGCTGTAATCAATAATCCCTTTTTCCGCGACAAGTAATAGGATAAATAAAATGCGCCCGCTGGTAAAAGAAATATTGGAATTAAATTAAATTCAATCGCTTCCGAAAAGTTCTTAAATTCATTTACTGCGTGTCTATCATTAAACGGTGCTGCATTACTAATATTAGACGTTATGTTAGACATTATGACATCGGTTATCACAACAGCAAGCACCGCCGTAACTATCGCCAATATCCACAGCAACGGATATTTTATCGATCTGACTCCCGTTCCCGTAACATCTTTCAGATCGACCGTTCTCGATTCGCTTGTGGCTTTCAGTCGGGAACTACGCACCTCGTAGGTTTTCCCGTTGAAATAAACGCGCTTGTCACTCACCACCGCAAAGCCTTTTCCCACAAAGCCGCCTGCAAGGTAATTCTGTATATAACCGTTTCCGAGAGCGCACACGAACTGCTCTTTAGGGTTCATAAAAAAGCGTTTGAACTTTTCGGCGTTGTCCGATTGCCGTGCCTATGAACATTTCGGGCAAGCCCCGTCAACAAGCTCCGTGCCGCACTTGGTACAGAATTTATACATATTTCTACTCCTTTGGGAAATTTGGGCGCTCCTGCGCCCATTTGACATTATACACCATTTTTCTCAACTTGTCAAGTATTAGTATCTCAAAAGATTTTTAGCTCGCTAAAAACTTGATTATACAAAGCAAAGCCGCTGNNCAGCGGCTTTGCTTTGTATAATGTTTAACCTTGATTAAGGGAAGGCTGCTTCAGCGCGTTAATGCGGATATAGTGACACTATATCTATCACACTTTTAGCGGTAAAGTATATCAATCAATCGTGACGTAACTTATGCGCCAAAAATTGTTATAATGTGTATCATAGGGAGGTGTTTCTATGGTTATATTATACGGATTTTGCGAACGTCTGGCTCAATTCAGAAAAAATTTAGGTATAACGCAAGCCGAGCTTGGCAGAAAGCTCGGTGTTACACGAAGCGCTGTCAATACTTGGGAACAGGGGCTGTCTATTCCCCAGCTAAAACACGTTGTACAAATGGCGGATATTTTCCATACGACCATTGATGAACTGGCGAACCCTTCCGAGCGGGTAACCGTTGATATCACCGAGTTAGACCCAAAGGAGCGGCAAGTTATCTTCAATATGGTAGACTGCCTGAAATCGAAACACACCGACAATCAGTCCTGAACGGCGGCGGTGGCTTGGTCTGCGGATAATTTCTTGGTATACCGCTTGTGTCGGTATTGCAGGGTAGATATCGGAATGTCCGTTTTCTCGGATAATCTGCACCAACTCATAACCTTTTTGAGCCTGTATATTTCCTCGTCCGAATAAACGTGCTTTTCGGTTTCACTTAACTTGTTCAGTTTAAGCACCTCGTCTTTTATCTCGTCAACCGTTTTTCGGAGATCTTCAAGCTCGCTGTCAACTTTAACGCTCACATTGGAAAGATATTCCGCAAAGCCCTTACACAACTTTGTATTTGCTTTGCAGAACTGAATTATCGTGTTCAGCTTATCCCGTATCTCCTCATACTCGCTCACCCCGAATTCCCCCTCTCGAACTTAACAATCCCGAATTTAATAAAACTTAACAACTTTAACTCCAACACCCTCGAAATACCCCCGAAAACACCCCGAAAATCCGTTTTTCGCTCCCTACCCATAATCTTACCCTCTCAACCTTACCAACCCCTTAAAACCCCTCACAACCCCTTATTTTCTCACCACGGAATTCTCCGCGCAATGCGTTATCTTACTTTGGGCAGATTGTTTTCGCAATAATCCGCTATCGCTTGGTTATCACCGCAATTCATCAATCTGTCAAGCTCGTCATCCTCCGCGCTGAACCTGTAAACGTGCCCCGTAATCTCATACAGCTTTTTGATTTTCTGACCGTGAGCGGCGTTTTTGCTTTTGGAGCACCACTCGATATTATCAAATTCGAGATTGTATGGGATTTGCAGATAATCTGCCGTTTCAAGCGATCCAGAACCGTCCATCACGTTCGCCGTTAAGTCGGAATAATTCACCAAAAGCGTATCGTTTATTATATCGCGGCAGACAGCGACAAACCGTTCAAGAGATATTGCCTTGCCGTAAATGTTAATATTAACGTGAAAGTTCTGAAAGCTCATTCCCGTTAGCGAACCCGCTTTTCTGCTGCTTTGCTTTTGCCCAAGTCTGTTATACCTAATATAACTTCCGTCAAAACCCACAAAAATTGCCGTTCCGTCCTCAAACGTAGCCTTAATACCGTTTTCCTGCGTAACAACGCTGCTTATTAACGATATGACATATTCAAACGAAAACGGCTTATCGTCATCTGGCTGATAACGGTGATATGCCTTGAATTGCAGGAGGTTTAAAAGCCCTTCTTTCTGCGCGTAGTATTGTGGAATAAATGGATTGCTCATTTTGGTTACCCGTATTCGGCTATGTGCCGAACCCTTTCTTGAGAAATATTTGTAATTAAATTACACCTATCTATTAAGAAGGAGTTCACCAACGAGTACACGGATATAATAATCTGCTTTGGTGATTTCGGCAACCGTTTGAAATCGCCCAAACAAAAAAACGAAAAAAACGGCGCAGTCCGTTCACCGACACACTGCACCGCATTTTTGTATGTAAATTGCTATTTACAATTTTTTGAGATGATTGTAAATCGTAGCCCGACTGCACCCGCATTTCCTACCAGCCTCCGCTACGCTTATCTTTTTCAGCCGAACCATCTCGAAAATCTCTACATCAAGTTCCTTTGGCTTTCTGCCCTTGTAAACACCCCGCGCTTTGGCGCACTCTATGCCCTCGCGCTGTCGTTCCAAAATGTTGCGCCGCTCAAACTCGTTTATCGCTCCTATTAACTGCAATATCAGCTTGCCGCTGTTCGCTGTTGGTCGAGGTGTCGAGCTGTTCCTTTACGCTGACGAACTTCACGCCCTTTTCGTCAAGTCGTTCTATCGTTTCCAATAGGTCTTTCAGATTACGGGTTAACCGTGAAAAATCCTCAACGAATACACAATCTCCAACCCTCACGAAATCCAGCATACTCCGAAACTCCGCTCGGTTGGTGTCCTTTCCGCTCGTTTTATCCACAAACCACCTGTCGATACCGTAACCTCGTAAAGTCGCTATCTGCCTATCCTCGTTCTGCTCCACCGTACTCACTCTGACGTATGCAACGTTCATTTTGACCTCCTTGATTTTCAACTTGTCCTTTTTAAGCAATAAATAATTTATCATCTCCAATCCCGTCAAGATAGACTACACCCTATTTGAGCGGTTGCAAACTGTATAAAAAGGCTTATTATCTTGACATTTTTGACATTATTTTTTGATATGTAAAAATGAAATCCCACCGTGGGAATTTTTTTACACTCCGATTATAACGCCTAAAACGGGGAAAGTCAATAGCTTTTTGGGAATTTCATTCCGAAAATCATTTTGAAAATGTGCATATTCTATTCTCAATAATCTAGCTTTGGAGCACAAACCAAAAAGCCTGTCCATTTTGTGAACAGGCTCGGTATATATTTATAATGTATATTGCGCTTAATGATAGCTTATGGAATTAGTTTACATTCCCTTAAAATATCCGCAATTATCTCATGAACAGACAAAGACGGGTTTTCGGTATAATATGTAAACTTCTTATATTCAACAGGTCTGTAACCGCTCGATTTGTTATTAGCCATAATTCTTTCTGCTCGTTCTATGGCTGCGATAACATTATCAAGCGTGATTTTCTTCAAACAGCGGTTGAAATTATCCTCTTCCTTGTATTCTTTCATTGAAACAAAATGTTCACTAAAGCCCTTATTCAGATATTTTAGATATTGTTTCCTTTCAGATAATTGTGTATTGCAATCACACTTATGTAAAGCAATCCACAAATCAAATGCAAAATTGCTGTACCCCAATCTATAACTGACCTTCTTACCCATCTCGCAAGCGGCTCTCATATTATCAAGCGTTGTGCTAAAGTTTTTTGTGTGTTCATCGCTATTACTTTCAGTATCACAAAAATGATTAATTGTGATTTTATTTGGAGAAGACAATGCTTTTACCATTTCGCAGGGGTCTTTTTTCCTGTTATGAATGATTTTTACATTGTACAAGGATTCTTCGCAATTGTTAATCAGTTGCTGAAGATGGTCTAAATACCATTCCTCCGTATCTCCCTCAACACTAAAATAATACCTTTTGCATAGTTTGCGCTCCCCCATACTTACTCACCCCCATTGTTTTCCGAATCATCGTGGTTAATAATGTTTTCAAAAATATGAGTAAAATCCACGTCCTCGATTGCACCGTAACTGTAATTGAGATAGTATTTCATATAGTCCATGGAGTTCCGAACACCGTTCTTGCCTGAAGTACCAAAATCGGATAGTGCATATAGCTCACTGTTACCCGTGTCATGATTGCGCTGAACGAATTTAATCTCATCACGTCTGAATAGATTTGAGTTAAGGAATATGGGATTGTGGGTGTTGAAGATAAGCTGTGCTTGATTTTTGTTTATGCTGTCATTATGGAACATATTGATTATATTCATTAGAGCCGAGGGGTGAATAGATGCGTCAAATTCATCAATTACAAGTGTTGCGCCTATTGAAAATGCTCTAAATATTAACGGGAGTAATGTAACAAACCTTACAGTTCCATATGATTCAAATATTTCTGCTTGAATAACAGTTTTTCTGTTTATATCATCGGTATCTAGTATAGAGCATAATGTAGGATTATTATCGTTGTCATTATCATTCATATATCCAATATCATTTGTACTGGAACTAAATACTTTTGCAGCTTTATTGAGATTTTTTTCAATTACTAAACCACCTGTATTTAGCTTTGGGATTTTTTCGACCATTTTTATAGAATCTGCACGAAATACAACGATAAATTTTTGCTCAATCCAACTGATAAAGATTTTTACAAGCTCGGGAGAAAAAACTACCTTAAAACCATTTGTTAAATATAGCTCTTCATCATTTAGACTAATATTTGCAATGCTTTCCATTGTTTTAGCTGTGTTAGGGTCAAATAAAAGATATTCTTTGATATGTTTCATATGACCAATAACGCCGGTTTCTGAACGTTGAAACACCAGATTATTATTTAAATACAACTCTTCTGAAACAATTCTTCGGTGAAAATCATTATTAATAAATTGCCCTAAATCAATTGATAAAGAGTATTTAAACAGCAAAGTGTCATCAATAAACTCGATAGAAAATTCAACTGGTTGAGTGTTAGTGCTGTTAATATTTGGAATAAGTTCAAGCTTAGCGGCAGCAACATTAGGAGATGATGTTTCCACATTTTTAATATTTCCCCTTAAAAGTATTGCTCTGAAAGTATCCATAGCACTTATTATATTGCTCTTTCCGCTTGCATTAGCTCCATAAACCACGGACGAGCATTGAACCTTGTAATCCTGTCCGCATGCCTTGCCTTTAAACAGACTGTAGCTCAAATCGTTCTGCTTGGGTGCGGCAACCATCGAAAAGCTCATTTCGTCCGCAAAAGATTTGTAGTTCTTTGCCGTAAAATTCAGTAACATAAAGCATTTCCTTTCTTTAAAGCGATTTTCTCTCCTGTTACTATTATAACACATATTATGCAAAAAAACAATACATTTTTATTAGATTTTGCATTTTCTTTGCAAAATAACGCACAAAAATTGGAATTTTCAGTATTATTCGGTGCTGAATTTCAAAATATGAGCAAAATCGATAAAAAATGGCGTCGCTAAATCTAATGAATTTTTCGTATAACCGATAAAAACAGTTTCTCCTGTTTTCGTATAGCGTATGTCAACTTTCATAATAGTTAGACAATCACCCACCCATTACACTTCTGATGGTATTTTATGGAATACACCTCTAAATTTAACAAATTTTGGTAATCATTATCCATACGCCATTACTCCCGTGTGTATGGCGGTGAAAAGCCACCTGCGCAATCAGCGTCCGGTGGTGATAGCCGCTTCAACGAACGACGCGCTTGCGGGTGCGGCAAAAAACATAGGCACACTGCGAAATTATAAGAATTACTACTTCGTGCCGCTTGTTCAGGACGATCACCTTGTCAAGCCGTTCTCGCTAGTGGCGGACTTCAAAAAAATACCGCAAACCGTCATCGACGCCTTGAACGGCAAGCAGATACAGCCGATTTATATTACATAGCCGTAAAAACACCCCTCCAAAGACAATTCTACGGAGGGGCGTTTTGTGTTATTGCGGTGTGAAGTCGTTGGGATTTTGCGGCGGAACCTGCCCCTGATAAGGCTGACCGGGATATTGCTGATTGGGATACTGTTGATTGGGGTATTGCTGATTGGGGTAAGCCTGCGGGCCACCGCCATAAGTATTCGTCGCCATTTTTGCCTTAATAAGTTCTGCGGTTAAAAATATGATCACTGCGGCCGACGAAATAAGAATGAATATCCCGCCAACGGTCATAGGCGTGAACATTTTATTAATTATCTGTGACATAAGCTTGTCAGAATTGCTGCTTGAATAGCCATAGCCTATAATTTGACTGAATGATGATATTGCGGAATTATACATCGCTGTCATAGATGTTAAAAAACATCCGACAAAGCCCAATACAGAAGATGCCGCCATTATAATTGAGAGAGTTTTTTTGCGCGAATGTGTGATCAATTCAATTGCCGCATAGAACAACAATATAAGAAATACCGCAAATGCACCGAACCTCGCCAAATCAAGGTATGTGTAGAGATTAGTGGCGGTCGGCAATGTCGAAAGCGAGTTGGGATATCTTGAACTGCTGCCCGTCCCTGCAACAGATAGATATTTGGTTAATTTCACTATCGATGCCAGCAGCCCGATAGAGCCTATCAGCGCGAATACGCACGCGGCAGCGGTAAGTGCCTTCAGACCAAGACGAACGACATTTGTTTGTTTTTCATTCATAAAATCACCCCTAAAAGTAAAGAAATGTATCGAATAAATTTGGCTGACCCGATATTATACCGTTACGCTGCTGTTTTTGGAATATTTACATATTTACCGCAGCTTGCAGAAAAAGTCATTTTCAAAAAATACTGCTTTGATATTATGCGGTTCTCCCCGCCGCAGGCGGGGAGAACCGCATAAAATAAGGGTTTGTTTAGGAGGGTCTTATGGGAACAACAGGTTATGTATTATTGGGTATAGTCGGCTTTATTGTTATCGTTTTGCTGTTTCGCTGCATAAATGTCGTGCCGCAGGCGAACTGTTGGGTAACGGAATTTTTGGGGAAGTACCGCGCTTCCTGGAATTCGGGGCTGCATTTTAAGGTGCCGTTCTTTGAAAAGATAGTAAACAGGGTGTCGCTGAAGGAACGCACGCTGGATTTCCAGCCGCAGCGTGTTATCACTAAGGATAACGTAACAATGGCGATAGATTCGGTCGTGTTTATGCAGGTGCTGGACGCTAAGCTGTTTACATACGGAATAGATAACCCGATGTTCGCTATCGAGAACCTTGCCGCGACCACTCTCCGAAACATAGTAGGCGAAATGGATTTCGACCAGACGCTGTCCTCACGCGACGCGATAAACGCGAAGATGATAGGCGTATTGGACGAGGCGACCGACCCGTGGGGCATCAAGATAACCCGCGTTGAGATCAAAAATATCCAGCCGCCTATGGAGATACAAGAGGTAATGACAAAGCAAATGCGCGCCGAGCGTGAAAAACGGCAGGCAATACTCGAGGCGGAGGCTCATCAAGAGTCCGTCATCAAGCGCGCGGAGGGTGACAAACGCGCGAAGGTGCTTGCGGCGGAAGCGGAGCGCGACGCGCAGATAGCTCTTGCGGAGGGTAAGGCGAAGAGTATTCAGCTTGTATATGAGGCGGAGGCAAGCGGTCTTTCGAGCTTGAACGCAGTCAAGGTAGAGCAGTCCGTTTTGCGGCTCAAAGGGCTTGACGCTCTCAAGGAGGTCGCGAACGGCAACTCCACGAAGATATTTATGCCAACCGACCTCACCGGAATAGTGACGACACTGGGCGTAGCGGGGGAGGCAATGGGCATCGGCAGCTCTCTGCTCGAAAAGAAAAAGCCCGCGCCGAAGCCGCCCGTTATCGACGATGACTGTCTTGATCGTCACACGTCGGAGATCAGCCGCGAGGCAGCATATGCGGGTGCTGTGATAAAGGATCAATTGGAAAGCGGCGGAAGCACGGAGTGATAAAATAATGAAGTTTAAAACAAGATTTCTGACGGCGGCACTGTCGCTTATGCTGATATGCACGGGCTGCAAAAGCTCCTCCGAACCGCCGCAGTCTATTGTGATCGAAGAAAGTTCAAGTAGTTCGTCAAGTTCAGAAAGCAGTTCATCAAGCACAACGAGCAGCTCTTCAAGTACAACGAGCAGTTCGTTAAGTTTAGAAAGCAGTTCTTCAAGCACAACGAGCAGTTCATCAAGCACAACGAGCAGCTCTTCCAGCACAACAAGCAGTTCTTTAAGCACAACGAGCAGTTCTTCAAGCACAATAAGCAGCTCTTTAAGCACAACAAGCAGCTCTTCAAGCGCAATAAGCAGCTCTTCAAGCGCAATAAGCAGCTCGTCAAGTACAATAAGCAGTTCTTCAAGCGTCCCCCCCGCGCCGATCGATCCCGAAGACCCGATTCAACAGCGGATAGCGCAGATGTCGCTTAAGGAGCGCGTTTATCAGATGTTTTTCGTTAACCCCGAACAGCTCGGGTTCGGCTATCCCGTGCAGACCCCGATAGACATTTCCGATAAGCCCGTCGGCGGGATACTTTATATGGGAGCTAATCTTGACAGCGTTTCGCAGACACGCAAAATGCTTTCCGGAACGCAGACGAACGCGGGCAAAAGCGGCATAGGCGTGTTTCTCGCGGTTGACGAGGAGGGCGGAACCGTCGCGCGGTGCGCGTGGAAGCTCGGCACTACGAAGTTTGACGGAATGGCTGTCTACGGCGCAAGGAACGACTTTAACGAAGCGTTCAACATCGGAAAAACGATAGGCGCGGATATCAGATCAATGGGCTTTAACGTGGATTTCGCACCCGTCGCGGACGTGGATATCTCCCCGACCAACGAGCTTGGCAACCGCATTTTCAGCGACGATCCCGATGTCTGCGCGAATATGGTCGCGGGCGTTGTCAAGGGACTGAACTCCTCGGGAGCGGCGGCAACGTTGAAGCATTTTCCGGGATTAGGTGCGGAGGACGGCAACTCTCACACCGAAAGGGAAATAATTATTGACCGTACATTGGATCAATTGAGAAATACGGAGTTTGTGCCGTTCAGGAGCGGCATAAACGCGGGCGCGGATTTCGTTATGGTAGGGCATCAGAAGGTGTCTTCCTTCGGTGACGATTTGCCCGCCGACCTTTCCTATACGGCGGTCACGACTATGCTGCGCGGCGAGCTTGGATTTCGCGGCATAGCGATAACGGACGCGCAAAGTATGAACACGATATCGGGCGTTTACAGCTCCGGAACAGCGGCAAAAATGTCGATAAAAGCGGGAATGGATATGATACTTGTTCCAAAGGATCTTGACGAGGCGGTAAGCGCGGTCATCGACGCGGTAAAGTCGGGAGAGATATCCGAACAGCGCATTAATGAAAGCGTGACACGTATTCTTACCGTAAAACAAAAAATGGGACTGCTATCTTGATTTGAATAGGACATAACAGCCGAACAGCTTTAAATTGCTATTCCCATATGTTCCGGACAGCGCAAGTTCGTTTAGACGAGGTAATGGACGGAGCGTTCGGTTTCTTGCAAAACAAACAGGGCTCAGACCGAAGACTTGAGCACAGAATAGCCCCCCTTGCAGAGCAAGGGGGGTTCTATTGTGAGAACGTTACCAAAAAGGATTTGAAGAAATACCACCTGTTTCGAGTTACCGGAGTATGCATATTAGTCATCCCTGCTTACAACTCAATGCTCCATTTCTGATCCCCCTCCTGTATGCGTAATACAGGTTCCCGTGTTGTGAAAACATTAAGGTATGCACTCGCTATGCAAGACTCCGAAGATGACAGTGAATGTATCTCGCTCTTGCCCACGCTGCCTGCCATATCATCCGGCAGAACTACAAAATCAACAGTCAATCCCGTGCCTGTAAAGGCATTCAATAGGCTATTAGCCGAAGCTTCAAACTGTTCAGAACCTGTATAAGCACTCTCGGGTATGCTAACGACTAAATCTAAGCGTATTTTCTCATTGCTAATATATTCTTCAAATGTTGTATCGGCTGAATAATCAGTGAATCGAGCTTGATTATCCACACTCTCATACAGCACAACAGACTTCTCGAAAACTTCATCGCAAAATGCCTGTGCCCATCTGCACACTTCACTTGCGTATTTGACTGAGACATAGTTATCAGACAATACCCGTTCACCTTCCCCAAAGGCGCCCTTATGATGGACTTCGACAAACACTAAATCATCATAACTGTCACATGATACATAGAACTTTGACGAAGAAGAGAACTCAGGGTCATTAGCACTACGATAATATTCAAATTTCTCATCATACTTTTTCTCAAGCTCTGCTAAAGCCCATTCAGTATCACCGGTGCGAACATCGACAAATACCAAATCTCCGTTCTCGTCTTTTACTAGCTTACACCCTGTAAATGTGCCTATGGGAATAAGCAGCAAGGCTAGCAAGCCTATAACTTTCTTCATTGATGTTGTCATACATATCCCGCTCCTTTTGTATATACATAGTATACACCAAATCTTCAAAAATGTAAAGTGATTTTTAAAGAATTTTTTTGCAAATAAGCAAAATAACCTGTTTTGAGTTGTTCAACCGCTCACAAAAATGACAGTCCGATAAATTTGTAGTTTTATTTGCCGTTTTTGCAATAATTTCGAGAGATAGGAGTCTATGGTTTAGGGATTATTTTTATGTAAGATCGTCACCAAATAGATTTTCTTTCACTTCGTGAAAAATCGGGAAAGATCTGAACGACCTTTCCCGAAATTGACTGCGCGGATACTGCGCTGTGACATCGTTACCAAAAAGATTTAAATCAAAATCGCTATTGGAGAGTGTCAACACCGAGCGTTTTTGCGGTATTTCGCGCGAAGTGCGAAATCGAATTGCCTTTAGGCAATTCGAGCAAAAACGCGCCTGCTAAAGAGC
>DILZ01000097.1:0-15863 GCA_002425305.1 Ruminococcaceae bacterium UBA5579 | reverse complement strand
GCTGGCAATGGATTTTGAGTCCACCTCGTCTGCCAATTCCAACACGCCGGCGTATCAACCATTATATTATATCACATTATGTCATAAATGTCAATATCTTTTTTTTAATATTCCTTGCCCTTCGGCATTTTAGGCAGATGAACATACAGGCTTGTGTTTTGTGAAAACGACTTTTCCACAAGCCGAAGCATATCCCCGCGACTTGACAATACTTGCAAATTGTGGTATAATCAAAAGAAAACGTGAAGGGATTTTATATGAAACGTATCGCAAAATTCGAAAAGATCAGCATAGAGCAGTTCCGGCAGGCGTACGCAAAAGATGACGCGGAAAGCGTTTATGCGGCGATAATGCTCCCGAAGCGCGCCACGGCGGGTTCGGCGGGTTATGATATCTTCGCGCCGTTCGACATCTCCCTGAAAGCGGGCGAGAGCGTTAAAATACCCACGGGCATACGTGTGAAGATAGATGACGGGTGGTTTTTGTCTTTGTATCCGAGAAGCGGGCTTGGCTTTAAGTTCAGGCTGCAGCTTGACAATACCGTCGGGATAATCGACAGCGACTATTACAATTCCGATAACGAGGGACATATAATGGTCAAGCTGACAAACGATTCAAAGGAGGGCAAGACCGTAAACATCGGCGCGGGAACGGGGTTCGTTCAGGGAATTTTCACGGAGTTCGGGATAACCGTTGATGATGAGGCAGACGGCGTTCGCAACGGCGGTTTCGGAAGTACCTTCACACGTATGCCCGTGGGTNNNAGCCGCTTTTGCTTGTTTAATTGTAGAGCAGCTGATTTACCGCGCGCTGCACCTGGTCGTAGTTGTAGCCCGCTTCGGTGAGCCGCCTGTAACGCTCCTCGCCGTTGCCCCACTCGCCTCTGATGACCTCCGCGGCTATCTCTTCAAGAGTTTTTTTCGGCGGGTATAGTATCTCGTTTACGCGCTTCTGCACGTCATCATAATTATACCCCGCCGCTGTCAGCCTGTCATAGCGTTCTTGACCGTTGCCCCACTTTCCGTTAATGACCTCAAGCGCAAGCTCATCGACGGTTTTCTTGTCTTCGGGCGGCGTTTCTTTTTTCGGATAGCCGTTCAAGCCGTTCTCCTTTATATAAACGGAATAATCGACATATCCCCAGTCGCGGTCGCAGTCGTACTGCACACCCGGGACGTATGCGGCGTCATATTGCCATATCCCGTATGTCCCCGTGTAATAGCACTCGCCGCGGTAATCCGCTATCCACGCGGGGCGTTTTTCACGAACGCTTTCCTCCACGAAATTCGTATACCAATATGTAGAGCAATAAACGCCTGCGTAATAACCTGCCTTTTCAAGCTCGCCGCAGAACGCCTCGACAAGCTCCGTGCAAAAAGTCTTGCCCTTGTCGAACTGCGAGCGTTCCTCAAGATCGAGGTAAACGGGGAAGTCAAGCTGTTTGCCTTTAAGCGCCTTGATAAACGCCTTCGCCTCTTTTATACCGTCATCTATCGACTGCGCGTAGCTGTACCAATACGCGCCGACCTTCATTCCGCTGTTTTTCGCGTTCGCGTAGTTGATCTCCCAGGTATCGACCGTAGACACGGAATAGCCGGCTTTGACTATCACGAACTCAACGCCGCTCTCCTTTACCTTCTTGAAATCTATTTTTCCTTGAAATCCGCTGACGTCAATGCCCTTAAATCTATCGCTCATAAATATTCCTCCTTGTTATCGGTTCTTTCGGCGGGAGGCGTTTTTGCCGCTGCGGAATCTGTCAAGCCCTCGCCGATAATGTAGCTTATGACCGCTGCGCCGCTTAATAACGAGCCGCTTATTTTGTCGGCGGTTTCCTGAGAACCTCCGAATATCACCACAAGACCCGAAACAAATCCCGCGAGTGAAACCCAGAATTTGCGGCTTGTAAGTTTCCTTTTCCAATCAATCATCATAATGCTCCTCCATTCGGTTTATTCTATGCTCAAACTGCTCTATGCGTTCTTCCAAAACGGGCATACGGCGCGCAAAGCTGTTGTGTTCCGCTACCTTGTTTTCAAGCTGCTGCAAGCGGAAATTCGTGAGCTTTGAGGACACCAATATTCCGCCCAGCGAGCCGCCAAGTGTCCCCGTTAACGAAATAAGCGCAACAATGATAGTGTTGTCCATTACACCCCTCCTTTCATAAAAATCATATACCGCCTTTAATTGCATTTTACTGCAAAAAAAATCGCGGGTGTTTTGTTAAAGCACTTGAAATTTTCGGAAAAAAGTGGTATAATATAAGATGAGTATGTATGGTTTGAGTTGACGAGGTGAGGAAAATGCAGCTTGTAGCGATAGTAGGACGTCCCAATGTGGGAAAATCGACCTTGTTCAATAAATTGGTGGGAAAACGGCTGTCCATAGTAGACGACACCCCGGGAGTGACGCGCGATAGGGTATACAGCCGCTGTGAGTGGCTGAACCACGAGTTTATGCTGATAGATACGGGAGGTATCGAGCCGAAAACCGATAATGTGATCCTCGCGCAGATGAGAGAGCAGGCGATGCTTGCCATTGAAAGCGCGGACTGCATAATCTTCGTGACGGATATCACGACGGGTATAACGGCGAACGATCAGGAGGTCGCCTCAATGCTGAAAAAAAGCGGCAAGCCCGTTGTGCTTGCCGTGAACAAGGNNGACCATATCGGTGAGCCGCTGCCAGAGTTCTACGAGTTTTACAATTTAGGCTTAGGCGACCCGATATCGGTTTCGGCGGTGCACGGAGACGGAACGGGCGATCTGCTGGAGGCGGTGTTTGAGAAGATGCCGCCCGAGGAAGCCGAACCCGAGGACGAGAGCGCGATAAAGGTCGCGGTGATAGGTAAGCCGAACGTCGGGAAATCTTCTCTTATAAATCTCATCACCGGCGAGGAGCGCTCGATAGTTTCCGACATCGCGGGTACAACGCGCGACGCGGTGGACAGCGAGGTTATCCGAGGCGAGAAAAAATACGTCTTTATCGATACGNNCAAAGCGAAGGTCACGGAAAATATCGAGCATTTCAGCGTGCTGCGCGCGCTTATGGCGGTGGATCGCGCCGACGTCTGCGTTGTGATGATAGACGCGACAGTGGGATTTACCGAGCAGGACAGCAAGGTCGCGGGCTACGCGCACGACAAGGGCAAGGCGTGTGTTATCGCGGTGAACAAGTGGGACGCTGTCGAGGACAAGACCGACAAAACGATGAACGAGATGAAGAAAAAGCTGGAAACGGACTTTTCGTTTATGAGCTACGCGCCGTTTCTGTTTATTTCGGCGAAAACGGGGCAGCGCGTCGAAAAGCTGTTCGGAATGATAGACGAGGTGTACGAGCAGCACAGCCGCCGCATCCCCACGGGCGTGCTGAACGATATGTTGAGCTACGCTACGTCAAGAGTTCAGCCGCCGTCAGACAAGGGCAAGCGCCTAAAGCTCTATTATATGACGCAGGCAAGCGTCAATCCGCCGAACTTCGTGGTGTTCTGCAACAGCCGCGAGCTGTTTCACTATTCCTATCAGCGTTATATCGAAAATCAGATCCGGGAAACCTTCGGACTTGATAAAACACCAATAAAAATATCCGTGAGAGAAAGAGGAGAGTAATTATGAAAAAAACAGGGAAAGAGCACGGCGGTTTGTTTTCGTTTTTTGTTATTTTAATAGGTTTTGCTATCGGTCTGGTGATCGGCAGAGGCTTTGAATTTGACTGCTGCTGTGACTGTGATGATGACGAGGACATTCCGTTTTGAATGATATAACAAGGGCGTATTATCGCGCGCATTTTTTTATTCCGCTGCGGTATTTTGCGGTCACCGCGCTTTGCGTGTGTGTTATGTTTTTTTCGGGAACGTACTCCCGCGAAAATCTCGGAATCCCCGCGATTGTCGTAAGTGTGTTCCTTTGTGCGCTGACATTGTGGTCGCTTGTTGATATCTTCACCGCTCCGATGAGGTTCAAAATATGGCTGAAAAGGCTTCCCGAAAGTGAACGCGGGGAGCTTGCCGATGGTCTTAAAACAGCAAAGCGGCTTGGAAAACGGTGGTTTTCGGAAAGTCATCTTCTGTTTTTTTGCAGGCGGCGGATAAAGGCGGTGCGGTTCGATGAGCTGCGCTCCGCCGACCTCAAGGGGAACAGGCTTTTTCTCGTTCACGCGGACGGAAAGGCTCTGCCGCTGCCGTTCGGGGCGGACGAGAACCCCGCCGTTATCGTTGCCGTGCTGAGAAGCAAAAACGAGCATATCTCCGCGTCGATAGACGGCAGGGTCATTGATTTCGGCAAAAAGTCAAAAGAAAAGAGGATACCTAAATGATGTGGCTTTGTTACATAATAATGCTCAGTGTGCCGTATCTGCTTTCGGGGATCAATTTCTCGATAATCGTGTGTAAAATAAAGACGGGTAAGGATATCCGCACGATGGGCAGCGGCAACGCGGGGCTTACGAACACTATGCGCGTGCTTGGAAAGCCGTCTGCCGGGATAGTGCTGATAGGCGACGTTTCCAAGGCGGCTTTGGCTGTGCTTGCGGTTCGCCTGAGCTTTTTGTGGATCGGCGGAGTGAACACCGCCAACCTCTCCTTCGAGATGAAGTGGGTGGAGTTTATGGCGGTGTTTATGGCGATAGTGGGACATTGCTTCCCGATTTATTACGGCTTTAAGGGCGGCAAGGGCGTGCTTGCGGCTATATCGGGGATATTCGTGCTGGATTGGCGCACGGCGTGCATACTGCTCGGAATGTTCATCGTAATAGTAGCGATAACAAGATATGTGTCGCTGGGCAGCGTTATTTCTTCCTTGAGCTTCTGCATTGTGACGGGGCTTTTCGGGTATCTGGCGGACGGCGACCCCTCCTGGCTTGTGAACACTGTAATAGCGGCGTTCAGCGGCGGTCTTATAGTATATCGCCACAGAGCGAATATCGGCAGACTGCTGGCTCACAACGAAAAGAAACTCGGGGAAAAAGCGAATTGACCTGTGTTTCCCGGACAATAATAATATTTGGAGTGTTAATATGGCAAAAATAACGATTTTGGGCTGCGGCTACGGTACTGCGCTTGGAGTGCTGTACACGAAATACGGTCACGAGGTGACGACCTGGACAAAGTTTGAGGAGGAGGCGGAAAGTCTTCGGCGCGAGCGTGAGCATAAGCGTCTGCTGCCGGGCGTAACGCTCCCCGAGGAGCTTCGCGTTACTACCGATCCGAGGTGCGTTTCGGGCGCGGACATAATCGTGGTCTGCATACCGTCGAAGTTTTACCGCGAGGCAATATGCTCGGTGAAGCCGTATGTCGATAAAAGCACGGTGGTCGTCAACGCCTCAAAGGGACTTGAAGGAGAAACGGGCAGACGGCTTTCCGAAATCATACGGGAAGAACT
Source organism: Ruminococcaceae bacterium UBA5579 (assembly GCA_002425305.1). Taxonomy (GTDB): domain Bacteria; phylum Bacillota; class Clostridia; order Oscillospirales; family Ruminococcaceae; genus CAG-115. The sequence goes on along the minus strand of DILZ01000097.1, from coordinate 10,485 downwards.
TCCCGAAAACCGTGTCGCCGTGATAACTGGTCCTTGTCACGCCGAGGAGGTCGCGCGGCTTATGCCGACCACCGAGGTGTGTGCGGCTTACGATAACGATACGGCGGAGTTTCTGCAAAGAACTCTTTCCAACGAGTGTTACAGAATATATGTAAATGATGACATAATCGGCTGCGAGCTGGGCGGCGTACTTAAAAATCCGATAGCGCTAAGCTGCGGCATAGCGCGCGGAATGGGCTTGGGCGACAACACGGTCGCCGCTATTATGACCCGCGGAATGACCGAGATAACGCGGCTCGGGGTGTCGTTCGGCGCGAATTGGAAGACGTTTACGGGTATGGCGGGCATCGGTGATCTGATAGTGACCTGCACCTCGCAGCATTCGAGGAATTACCGCGCCGGAATGCTTATAGGGCAGGGCGTGCCCGCAGCGGAGGCGGTTGCGAGAATAGGCACGGTCGAGGGTTATACCAATGCCAAAACAGCGTATCGCCTGGCGCTTGAGCACGGCGTGGATACTCCGATAATCGAACAGACCGTGAGGATATGCTATGAAAGCGAAAATCCTCAGGAAAGCATACGCGCACTTATGGGCAGAGCCTCAAAGCACGAGCGGGAAATGTTCTGGATGGATTAAAAGCTGAACGAGAAAATTTGCACTGCTATAATAAACCATATTTCGAGAGGTGGGAAACATATGAAAATAAATTGGAACAGAAAATACTCAACAGTCGCGGTCTACGCTTTGCTGGTAATAGCCGTTTCCGTGCTTTTTGTTGTGTTCGTGTTCAAATTCGACAGCTTTATGGATACGTTTTCGTGGGTCGGACGAATAGGCGCGCCTATTATTTGCGGCGTTGTCATCGCGTATATCCTTAATCCGCTTATGGTATGGACCGAAAACAAGATCTTCAGAAAATTTAAGGAACACAAGCCGCAGGAGCAGAATATCGTTGTGCGCAAGCTGCGGCAGACCTCTGTCGGCGACAAGGCGGTCGTTAAAACTCTCGAAAAGCATTCCGCTACTGTGGAGAAGAAGGTGCGCAGGCGAANNTAAGCAGACTGCCCAAAAATCCTGCTGCTTACGTTTGTTATCTTCCTCGCAGCCCTGACGGGAATAGTTATTGCGATAGTTCCGAACGTTTCCGCAAGCATCGTCACGCTGGCGGATAATATGGAAGGCTATATTACTAAGATAGACGATTGGACAAAGAACGTCTTTGAGAAACAGCCCGAAATAATGAATATGATCTTTGAGGGTGTTACCAACCTGAAAGACCTGATATCAAATCTTGCTAAACAAATGAAACCTATGGCGGGAGATATCATCGGCAACGTTTCTGGATTTTTGGGCAGTCTGCTTATCGGCGTAAAGAATTTCCTGCTGGGTCTTATTATCGCTATCTATCTGCTGTTCAGCAAGGAACGGCTTATGGCTCAGATGAAGAAGATATCCTGCGCGTTTTTAAAACCGCGCCGCGCCGAGGCGTTTTTGCTTGGCTGCTCAAAAAGCAATGAAATATTCAAGACATATATCATCTCCAATCTTTTGGATTCGCTTATCATTCTCGTGCTGATGATGATCGGAATGTTTGCTATGGGAATGCCATATCAGATGCTTGTTTCGGTCGTTTGCGCGGTGACGAACCTTGTTCCGTTCTTCGGTCCGTTTTTGGGGGCTATTCCTTGCGGAGTTCTTATTCTGCTCGTCGACCCGACCAAGGCTATCTGGTTCGGAATATTCGTGCTTGTTTTGCAGCAGCTTGACGGCAACGTGATAAAGCCGCTGCTTTTCGGAGAAACTATGGGCTTGCCCGCGATTTGGGTTCTGGTTTCGATAATAATGGGCGGCGCGATGTTCAAGATACCGGGTATGCTGTTGGGAGCGCCGGTGTTTGCCGTATTCTATATGATGTTTGCGGAGAGCGTAAAGAACAGGCTTGTCAGGAAGAATTTACCCGGCGATACGGATATATATGAGGCGGATACCGAAACGTTGATGGATGAATATTTGCAAAACGCCGCCGAACCGGGAAAAATGCCTGTTTCGTTTGAGGACGCGACCAAGCACGAGCACCGCGATGCGTTCAGGACTGTTTCTGCGGATGAAAATAAGGAACTTCCCGAACCTATCAGTGAGGAAAGCGGTATAAAACCGCGCCGTAAACGAAAAAAGGAAAAGTAATCGGCGTTGTGAAAGCAAGCGTTTCCGCAAGGAAACGCAGATTGCCGCAAAATGAATGTGGAGCTGAAACGATGAGTGAAAAAATACCCGCTACCCCCGAAGAGCAAATAAAAAAGCTGAAGGAGCGCGGCTGTATCATCAAAAATGAACAGCTTGCTCTTGATACGCTGAAGCACATAAACTATTATCGACTTTCAAATTATTTTGAGCCGTTTTCCGAAAGCAAGCACAAGTACGAGGAAGGAACGACGTTTGAAAAGATATTGCAGATATACGAGATGGACCGCAAGCTGCGCAGTATCCTCCTGGCGGCGCTGGAGGAGGTAGAGATAACCCTGCGCGCGGCTGTTTCAAACTATCACGCGCTGAAATACGGCGCTTTGGGATATCTGAACCCGTCGGCTTTTGACCGCTCGCACAATCATCAGAGCTTTGTTTCGCGGGTAAATCATATGATAGAATCAAACAGCGAGCGTCAGTTTGTAAAGCACTATAAACGGCAGCACGACGGTAAATTTCCGCTGTGGGTCGTTATGGAGCTTTTCAGCTTCGGATCGTTGGCGTTTTTCTTCAAGGAAATGCAAAACGTGGATAAAAAAGCTTTGGCTGGCGATTTTTACGGCTGCTCGTCCTCGGATATGGACAATTGGATATTCTGCCTGAACGAGCTGCGCAACTACTGCGCGCACTACAACCGCGTTTACGGCAGTCGGTTTCCGGTGCTGCCCCGAACTCCGCGCGGCTTTGAGCCGGAGCTTGAAAACGACGTTTTCGGCTACATAATCGTTTTGAAGCAGCTTTATCGCGACAAAGCAAATTGGAACGAGCGCGTGGTTAAACCTATTTCAAGGCTTTTGCGGAAGAATTCCGATGCCGCGCGGCTTTCCGATTTGGGCTTTCCGGAAGGCTGGGAAACCAAGATCGCTTTTGTTGATCCGGACGAATGACGAGGTACGGGTATGGGCGAATTTAAAAAATTTATCCAAACGACCGGCAGATCATTTGAAGAGATCAAAAAAACCATAAATGAAATGGTCAACCGTGCTGTCGGGAGCATTGTTGATACGGTCGTGGACGACGTGACGCAGTTCGCGCCAAAGGACGTGCGCAAATCGGTGAAGCAGAGCGTCGGAAACGCTCGGAAAAAAGCCGCCGATGGTTCATATAAGCCCGAAAGGATACCCGAACGCTTCCGGGATACGGATCCTCCCCGATCACGGTATGATCTGACTCATTATCCGCACGAATCACATTCCGAGCAGCTTTCCTCACAGGACGAGCATATGCTTGAAATGATCGCGAAAATGCGCGAGCTTGAGATATGCGTTCGCGGTCAGGGCGTGGTCAAACGCGCCGTAGAGCTTACGATGGCGGAGCAAGGCGCGTTTATGGCTGATATCGAGGACGATTTCCCGCGCAGANNTGCGCGCTGCCGCAGCCCGTTTACGCCGCAATGTCGAACTCTCAGCTGCGAACTTTCTTTACCTGGCGTACCGATGCGCGGCGCGGGATATTTCGCGAAACAGACAAGCCGTATGTGATACTTTACTGCAGCGAGCTGCTGAACAAGATAGGCACGGAGGGCTCCGTCGACGCCTTTGACAAGCTGCTGGCGGNNGCCGCGGGTTCGCGCCGTATCTGGGAGACCTTATGCCGCGTTGGTTAAAGGACTTTTACGCGTTCAACGATGTTACGGAAAAATACCCGGATATTTCGACAGTGCTTGGAGAGCGCGCGGAGAATGGCATATCCCAATACGTTTGGGATATTGACGGCGGCAGCTATTCCAATAAGTTTGATTTTTTGGCTGAGAATTCGGCATACGCAATAAAGACCAGCGCTTTTTTCGGAGAGAAAACAAAGCCGCTTCTCGAAGGGGCTTGNNCCCGCTCTGACCGCTTTGGAACGTTACTTCACGCCGCTTGGGATAGAGATTTCGGATCTTGTTTGCGGCAAGCTGAAAAAGGACTACACCTGGACGCCATTCAAGGACGCGATAGTAAACCTTGATACGACAGACGGCTTTCGACCCGTGAGGATAAGTGCCGGCGAATGTTATTGCCTGAAGCGCGGCGAGCCTTCATTGGAGCTGTTTAACTTCGCGCCGTCAAGAGGCTTTATCGGCTNNTGAAGAGCGTCGAGGCTGAGCTGCGCATCAAGACGGGATTCAGCCGCAGAATAGTTCCGAAGCTGCAAATGCTGCAAAACGACTTCAAAAACCGCACAAAGCTGATGGAAGCCACATCGTCCCCCGATTTTTTGAAGGTGATACCCAATGCTGTCGATGAATACTGCGCCAAAAAAGGCATAAGACCGTCCGAAAAGCGTTCTAAGCACCGTGCTGAGGAGGAGTACGCGTCGTATGCCGCTCCAAAGGTCGAGATCGACGTATCAAAGCTCGCCGAGATACGAAACAGATCCGAGGAGCTTGCGCGGAAGCTGATAATTGACGAGCAGCCCGAGACTGCCGAAACGTCCGGAACTCGCGATGAGTTCGAGGCGTTTGAAGCGGCGGCGGGACAGATAGGCGACGATGAGTTTTCCGCGAGGATCGACGAGTGCAGGGAGGAGCTTTCACCGCACGAGGACGAGGAGCTTCCGCTAAAATCGAGCGATCCCGCTTTTGACGAGCTTGACGGCGATTGGAAGACGTTCGCAAACAACCTGATCCCAACGCAGATAAAGGTGCTGAAGGCTATGCTGAACGGGAACGGCCGCGCTTTCTGCAAGGAAAACGGTCTGCTGCCCGAAACGGTCTTTGAGCAGATAAACACAGAGGCTTTATCGGCGTTCGGCGACGTGGTCGTCGAGTGCGGCGAGTTGGTTTCCGATTATGCTGACAACGTTGCTCTGATAGTGAAAGCGTCCGGAATATAAAATAATGTATCCCCCGCTCAAGTCGGGGGATACGCGCATTTTATATGGAAATTATTTTAGTGCCATTTTATCAGCCGCCGTGTGCTGCGACCTTTGCCGCGTAGCTTGCCGTTTGCTTATGATAAGGCAGATAGTCCGTGGGGTTTAAGTACGTATTGCCTACGCTAACACCAAAGTGGCAATGCGGACCGTAAGCTCGTCCCGTCATTCCCGAAGACGCTATCATATCACCCGCCGTGACGCGCTGTCCCGAGCTGACCCACAGCTCGCTGTTGTGATAGTAATAGGTTGTAAGGCCGCTGTCGCCCTGAATTACCACATAGTTGCCCCGGTCGTCACCGTTGCCCGCCCATACCGACGAGACAACAACTCCGTTTTCCGCAGCGTAAATCGGCGTTCCGATAGCCGTCGTAATATCGACACCGCGGTGTCCCGAATATCCGCCTTTCCACCATACCGGCTCTTCAAGTGTTCCGCCGTCATAACCGCCGACCGGCCACAGCATCTTCCCGGCCTCTATTGTTGTGCCGGGCGCGGTGGTGTTGGTGCGCGGCTTTGTGCCTACCGCTATCACTTTTGTAACAGGCTCCTTCGTGACGGTTCTCGAAAGCACTCTTCTGTTGACCTCGTTTCCGTTTATGTAAGATACGTTCGCCACAACGGAGCATTCTCCGAGCTCACCTTCTACGCGTGGCTGATTGTTGCCAACATACATAGTCGGGTCGTCTTCATATCTTGTTTCATAATCGAACGTTTCGATATAGTGTTCCTCGCGTGTAACCATAACCGTCATAAACGGCTCTTCCATCGATGTTTTAAGCCTGTTTCCGGCAATAAAATCGGTGCTCATATCAAAATCGGGATTGAGCTTCGTAAGCTCGTCCGATGTAAGTCCCGTATTCTTCAGCACATCGTCGATATATTCGCCCTGCTTTATTGTGTAATAGGTGGGATTTTTTTTGTATGATGTGAACTGTCTGATTATATCGCTCTCATCGACAAAGCTGTCGGCAAGATATGTACCGTTGATGTAGCTTATCTGCTTGTCAAATTTCGCCGTTTCCTTCTCTTCTCCCGAGGTATACTTTGCGAGAAGGTTTGTCATCGCTCTGTCAAGCCGATCGTGCGAATCCAGCGTACCGTAATATGAATCTCCGAGATAAAGTCCGTAGCCGTTTTTTACCTCTTTGCCGAGAAGAGTCAGCATTTTGTCGGCTACCTGATATTGTANNTCAGCAGGGGGTTGGTTCCAACGTTCTCAACCTCGTATGAGGCGTCGAAGCTGATGACCTCGGTAGAGCTGCCGGTGTAGTTGATACGGCTTTGCACCATTTTTTCCGCATCGGTAAATGTGTGTTCATCGTTTATGTAGCCTACGAAGTCGCCGTTTACGGTAAGCTTAAGAGCGTAATTCTGGCTGTTAGCGTAGCTTACGACGTTGAACAAAAAAATACAGGAAACAACGGGCATTCCCCAATTGACAAGAGTTGCCAACAAACCGCGCTTTCCAAATACAGTGCGCCGAGCGACCTTCATCCGTGCGGCAAATCCGCCCCAAATGCCCTTTTCGCGCCGCGCTCTTGTTATTTCCGACGTACGAAGTCTGCGCGCCTTGCGGTGACGCCTGAAAGGCTCGGATATCGTATCCGCGACATTCTTCACGAAGCTCATAAACGGTTTTTTGATACGCAAAAGACCTCTGTATATTGCCGCTATGAGGTACAAAAAGCAAAGCCCTATAAATTTGGCGATTTTAATAAATACTCCGACAAAATATTCGCCAAGCTCCGATAACGCCGTATAGAAACGCGGCGTTTTTTTGGGAGCTGTATTTTCCGAACTCTCGTTTACGTCTGCGATGTCGATGACGACTGCCGCATCCTCTTTGATATCGGATATTTCTTTATTCTCTTTTTTTTCCTCGGTCGAAACCATTTCTTCAACTCCTTAGGAGAACTTTTTATCAACGCGGAACATTCTCCACCTATATAATGTCCGATATACTTATTATAACACCATTGCCGTCGGATTGCAACCGTTTTTGTAACCTTTTTGTAACTTTTTCGGGAAATTTAGTTACATTGTCAAAAAAAGCGGAATAGGGAGCGATGTTTTTGGGATTTACAATGGACAGATCACTGCGATATTAGCTTTTACGGCAGTTCCGAAAACAAAAGAGGGGCGGAAACCCACCCCTCAAAAGTGCTTGTGAACAATGTATCTTCCGAAATGCGTCCCCCTGTCTGTTTGGGATACGACACCGCCTATCGGAAATCAATAACCAAATTATTCAGCGAACTCGCTTTCAACCAGCTTGACCAAGCCGTCAACAGCAAGCTGCTCGTCGGAGCCGTCGGCGATAATACGGATCTGCGCGCCGCCTACGATACCGAGCGAAAGAATACCCAAAAGAGACTTTGCGTTTACTCTGCGCTCTTCCTTTTCAACCCAGATGGAAGACTTATACTCGTTTGCCTTCTGGATAAAGAACGTTGCGGGTCTTGCGTGTAGACCTACCTGATTTTTCACTTCAATGTCTTTCATGCACATATACAACAACCTCCATATACGTTTGTGTTCGGTGAGACCTTTCTTTGGAGCGCAAGACGCCACCTGACTGCGTTCAAACGCCCCGAGTTCTCTTGTATGTGTAATTTTTGTACGCCTAAAGCCATGGCTTTAAGAGAAGCGGGTAAAGCCCGAATTTCCACCGTTATATCTATATGATGTGATTGATGCTTTCTCCTTCATCTCTTGACTACAGTATAGCCGAAAAAAGTATTTAAGTCAACATAGATTTGAAAAATTTCCGTTTTCAAAACTCAATTTCTGTTTTTTGCCGTATTTTTCACTAGACATTGCCTTGACAATTGTTTAACTTGCACAAAAAGTTTTCAACATTCTAATCAACATAAACATTAATTTTCAACAAGCTGTTTTGGCGGTATAATGAGCATCACGCTGCTGATGTGAGTTATAAGTTTTTCGGAAATCATCGGAGATATGATTAAACTGTAAAAAAGTTCCAATAATATTGACGCACCGAATTTCGTTTCGGAAGTATAATGTAGAGATCGGCGCGGCATATTGTTCTTTACAGTAGCCGTCCGATGATCGTAAAAGTGAGGAAAACTATGAAAAATTTACTTACGGTGATCTTTTTTGGCATTGGGATATTGGGCTTCACGGCGTTTGGAGCGTTCAGGACGTTTTCGGCGAACTGCGCGGACGTGTATGACGAGGTATTGAGACTGCATATCCCGGCAAATTCGGACAGCGAGGAGGATCAGGCAATTAAGCTGCGTCTGCGCGACGTTCTGCTGGAGAGGTTCGGCGGCGAGCTTTCGGGGAGCTGCGGACTTGACGAGGCAAAGTCCCGTGCCGAGCAGCTCCTGCCGGAGATCGAGCGCACCGCAAACGATTTTTTGCTTGAAAACGGTTTTGATTACGGAGCTAAGGCGGAAATTACGGATATGTGGTTCTCAACACGGGAATACGACCGTTTGATACTTCCCGCGGGCAGCTATACGGCGCTTCGCGTTACGCTTGGCAGCGGGGAGGGACATAATTGGTGGTGCGTGATTTTCCCGCAGCTTTGTCTGCCTGCCGTTTCCGAAAGTTCGGAGGACGGCGCGGGTGAAATTCTGGAAACATTTGGGAAACCGCAGAAGGTCACAGTGAAATTCGCACTTTATGAGTGGCTGGCAGGTTTATTTTCGTAATAATTTTGAATAGTACGGCAAATCGTTGTTGTGATATTCAACAAAAAACACACTGTAAAATGAATGATTTTCACGAAATTTTTTAAAATAACGAAAAAACCCTTTTCTTCTTAAAGATTTTGTGCTAAAATATAAACAGAACATTCTAATGAGTTCGGCGGCGATGGCTTGAACAACGCCNNGCCGCCGTGCGGCGTTGAATTTTCACGCCGGGGAGGGGAATATTATGTCACAAATAATTGCGGTAACAGCAGGCAAGGGCGGAACGGGCAAATCCACAACGTCCGCAAATGTCGCTACGGGACTGGCAACACTCGGTCACAAGACCTTGCTGGTGGAGCTTGATTTCGGTTTGCGCTGCCTTGATATTATGCTGGGAATAAAAGATAAGGTAAAGCACGATATAGGCGAGTATCTGGAGGGTACGATCGATATTCTGACGGCGACGACCAAAGTCGACAGAGTTGCGAACCTGTCGCTTGTGTGTGCGACGAGAAACCCGTTTATCGATATCAATCCCGAGAAGATTATGGGTGTATGTGAGGAAATGCGCGAGCACTTTGACTACATAATACTCGATACCGCAGGTATCGGCAGCTCGGTATTCAGCGTTGTAAAGGCGGCGGACCTTATTCTTATGGTAACTACGCCGGACGCGGTGTGCGTTCGCGACGGACAGATGCTGTCCGACTTCCTGTATGTTAAAAACTGCATTAATCAGCGTTTGATCATTAATAAGGTCAGCCCGAATTTCAAGGGCGAGGATATCCTGTACGATCTCGATGTGGTTATGGATACGGTGGGCATTCCGCTTATCGGCGTTGTTCCCGAGGACGTAAACATCAAGATCTGCGGCTCTAAGGGTCTTGCTCTGCCCCCAAGCTGCGGCGGTTATAAGGCTTACTCGTCTATTTCCAGACGTATCGCCGGCGAAGATGTTCCGCTGTCTATTAAAATTGACTGATTATCGCATTGGGTTTACAGAACTAGGAGGAATTTATAATGAACGTTGCTCTCATCGCTCACGATTCCAAAAAGGAGCTTATGGTTCAGTTTTGCATTGCTTATTGCGGTATTCTCAGCAGATACAATATTTGCGCTACCGGCACGACCGGAAAGCTGGTTTCCGAGGCTACCGGACTTCATATTCAGCGCTTTTTAAGCGGTTCTCAGGGCGGTGACCAACAGCTTGCCTCAAGCATCAGCTGCAATGAGGTCGATCTGCTGTTGTTTTTCCGCGACCCGCTGAACGCAAAATCGCACGAGCCGAACGATATCAATATCCTGCGCCTGTGTGATGTTCACAATATCCCCGTTGCCACCAATATCGCTACCGCAGAGGCGCTTATCCACGCGCTTGAACGCGGCGATCTCGATTGGCGCGAGTATATGCGGTGAGCTTGCAAATGTATTTCCGAGTGCGCCTTTTTGGGCGCACTTTTCTTTTAGTTGCTAGTGAATAGTTGTTAGTAGCTAGTTGTCGAACCATAATGCGCTTGCATAACCGGTTATGGCAGCTAAACCGATGCGCGTTAAAAACGGCTCGCGGCAACGCGACCGGAACGCACTACGGTAACGCATAACCCGAAGAAACGCAAGGTCGTCGCACAGTAGCAACGCATAACCCAAAGCAACGCAAGGGCGACACGCGCAAAATCCGCAAGCGTGGCGAAGCGTAGCCGAACGGTGCGGATTTTGCTT
>DILZ01000042.1:23545-27217 GCA_002425305.1 Ruminococcaceae bacterium UBA5579 | reverse complement strand
CGACGATGAAAAAGCCGCGCCTGCGGGAACCGTCGTTAAAAAGGCGACAATGCAGCCCGTAAAGCATACCGTTAGAATGGACCCCGATAAGTATTGATCTGCGTTTGCCTATTAAGGAGGATATATTATGAGCGTTGAATTGAAGGAATTCGGCTATTATCGCGGCTACCGCTGCAGCTTGGTGACTCTGAAAAACGAAAGTGGATTTTCCGCGTCGTTCACCGATTACGGGGCGGCGGTCAGATCGCTGTGCGTTCCGGATAAGAACGGGAATTTTGACGATATCGTGCTGGGGTACGATACCCTTGACGAGTACGTTAAGGGCGACAGCTGCTTCGGCGCGTCGGTGGGGCGTGTCGCGAACCGTATAGGCGGCGCGAAATTCTCGCTGAACGGCGAGGAGTACAAGCTTTTCGACAACAACAACGGCAACACTCTTCACGGCGGCGAGTTCGGCTATCACAAGCGTCTTTGGACTATTGCGGATATCAGCGACGGCGAAGAGCCTTCCGTAACGTTCGGCTATACAAGCCCCGACGGCGAGGAGCATTTCCCTGCGGCGATATCCGTTAACGTAAAGTACACACTGATGAAGAACGGTCTGCGCATAGATTACACCGCGAAATCCTTGTCCGACAAGGACACGGTGGTAAATCTCACCAATCATTCGTATTTCAATCTCAAGGGCGCGGGCAGCGGCGACGTTAAAGACCACATTGTGCAGATAAACGCAAAGCAGTACACTCCCGTTGACGCGAATTTGATACCCACCGGTGTGCTTGCTTACACTACGGGTACTCCGTTTGACTTCACAAGCGCGAAGCGCATAGGCGAGGATATGGATAACGGACGTCTGCCGAACGGCTACGACCACAATTTCGTTCTTGGAAACGATATGCAAAAGCGCACGGCGGCGATCGTGTATGAGGAAAGCACGGGGCGGCGTATGACGGTCACGACCGATATGCCTGCCGTTCAGATGTACATCGGTATCGGACTGAACGATGAACACGGCAAAAACGGCGAGGTCTATAAGCAGTATGGCGGGCTTTGTCTGGAAACGCAGTTCTCGCCCGACAGTCCCAACAAGCCGCAGTTCCCAAGCTGCGTGTTGAAGGCGAATGAAGAATTCCGCTCCACGACGGAATACACGTTCGATACGACGGAGGGTTGATAAGCGCCAAGGATATTTTGCTTGATTTAGGCAAATAATAACTTAAAAGCCCCGTCGAGCGCGGGGCATTTAAGTTGCGATAAGGAGAAGAACAATATGAGAAAGCTAACGGGGACGTTCCCCAGCACAAGCGGCGTCAGCGATGTTCGATTTTACATCTACACTCCCGAAAAGCCCAAAGCGGTGCTGATGATCTCGCACGGTATGTGCGAATACATCGAGCGGTATAAGGAGTTTGCGCGGTTTATGTGCGAAAACGGTTTTGCTGTCGCGGGAAACGACCACATCGGACACGGAAATTCGATACGGGAGGAGAATATGCTCGGATATTTCGGGCAGGAACGCGGGTATATAAATATGGTGCGCGACCTTCACAGAATGAAAACGGTCATTGAAAAGAGATTTCCCGATATTCCGCACTTTCTTATGGGGCACAGTATGGGCAGCTTTCTGGCGAGAATATATCTTTCAAAGTACAGGGACAAGTGGAACGCCGCTGTTATTATGGGCACGGCGGGCGGAATAACGGGTTCCGCGCCGCTGTGCAGGGTGCTTGACCTTATGGAGCGCGACCGCGGCGACTATTATCGTCCCGAGATCGGACGCAAGGTGTTCGGGCTGTTCAACAGACGTATAAAAGACCGCCGTACACCAAGCGACTGGCTTTCCCGCGACGACAAGAACGTCGACAAATTCCTTGCCGATCCCAAATGCAACTTCGCGTTCACTGTGGCGGGCTATCGCGATCTGCTGAACGCGCTGTTATGCTCGAACAGCACACCCGTTATCGAAAACACGCCCACAGACGTTCCTCTGCTGTTTTTAAGCGGAAGTATGGACGCTGTCGGGGACTACGGCAGCGGAGTTTACAAGGCGGCGGCAAAGTATATCAAGCACGGCTGCGATGTTGACGTGCGGCTCTACCACGACGCTCGCCACGAGCTTATTTTCGAGCTGACNNTTGGCTGAACCGCAATGAGGTAATGCGCGATATCCTTGAGTTTCTTGAAAAGAGAATGTGATAGAATTGAAATCCCCCGCCTGCGGACGGGGGAATTTTATGGTTATTCTTCAGTGTGAATGACTTCCACGGGACAGGAATCCGCCGCCTCGCGGACTTGTTCCTCAAATCCGTTGGCGGGTGCGATAAGCTCGGAAAGCCCGTCGTCGGCAATGCGGAAAACGTCGGGGCATATCTGCGCGCACACGCCGCAGCCGATACAGTCATCGCGGTCAATATCTACCTTCATAGAAAGCTCCTTTCGCGTTTTTCATATTATCACGCGAAAGGAGCGGAATATTCATCAGCGAATAAAATTTGTTGCTATCTTCGGTTCGGGCGCGGGGAGCGTCACTCCGTTCTGCCTGCCAACCTCGATACACTTCAAAAGCCACGCCATATTCCGTGCAAGTATCTGCACGGTCTGGATGCCCTCCTCGTCACTGAGCACCTCCTCGGGCGTATTGCCGTGCACCTGGTTCCAGTAATTTGACGAAACTATCGGCATACAGTTTATCGTAAAATACTTGTTCAGCTGATCGAACGTTGCGGACGCGCCGCCGCGTCTGCANNTCTGCACGAGGCGATAGCCGCCGCAGGCTTTCCGAAGAGCTTTCCCTTGCCCGAATAGAACGCTCTGTCCATAAACGAGGTTATAGCGCCGCCCGCCGACGCGTAATGCACGGGCGAGCCGAATATGAAGCCGTCCGCTTCCGCCGATTTGTTATTGAACTCGTTTACCGTGTCCTCGATGCAGCACTTGCCCAGCTTTGCGCAAGCCCCGCAGCCAATGCAGCCGGAGATGGGCTTGTTTCCTATCCAGAATATCTCCGCCTCGACGCCGTTCTCCTCCAAGACATTCTTTGCCTCGCAAAGAGCCGTATAAGTACAGCCCATTTCGTGCGGCGAACCGTTTACCAAAATAACCTTCATAAAAACCTCCGAAATAGTTATTATAGTAAATAGTTTTTAGTAGCTAGTGTACCATACCGAAATGTTGACTGACTACTAACTACTAATTACTATTCTCTATTAAACTAACAGCGATCTGCGAGAGCTTTTTCAAGCGGTGATTAAGCCCGCTCCTCGAAATGGGCGGGTCGAACATAGCGCACAGCTCCGAAAGCGAGCTTTCGGGATTTTCGAGCCGCAGCCGCGCCGTTTCACGCAGCTCCGGTTTAAGCGCCTCAAAGCCGACGCGCTCTATGATAAACTCGATGTCGCGGCGAACCCTTTCGCTTGCCGCCACCGTCTTGTCGAGATTGGCGTTGTCGCAGTTTACCGAACGGTTAACACGATTGCGGAAATCCTTTTCGATCTTTACGCGCATTATCTCCAGCGCATAATTCCCCGCGCCGATGTAGGTCAAAAGATCCTCGATAAGACCGCTTTCCTTCGCGTAGAGCACCGGTGCTTTTCCGCGGAGCGTCATCTTCATCGGAATACCATGCTCCAAAATAAAGCGGAACAGCGGCTCGGTTCGTTCGGGAACAGGCAG
>DILZ01000042.1:16270-23486 GCA_002425305.1 Ruminococcaceae bacterium UBA5579 | reverse complement strand
TCGTTGTCGTTTCCCGATACTATCGAGGACTTCACCCCTGCGAAATCACCAAAACGCTCGCGGACAAGCGGCGAACGAGCCGAAAACGTGAACAGAGAGCCGTCGCTTTTTACAAGCCGCTTTGCCTCGAAGCGTTCGCCCGGAAAAACGTTTTCGCACATAAACGACGTCAGAGCCGCAAGCTCGGGGCTTTCGGTCTGAACAGCGGGTCTGCCGTCCATTGTTCTGCCAGCGTAAAACAAGCCGTACAGCATTGCCGTCATCTCGTTCGGCGGCATTTCGCGGATACCGCAAAGCTCTTTTTTTATCGTAGATGAAAAGGACATATTGCCGCCCTCATTTCTTATCGATATCTCTGTGTACCTCGCGCACAACGCACTCCGTTTCGCGGAAATGCTCTGCGGCGCGATGCGCAAACGTTACGGAACGGTGCTTGCCGCCCGTGCATCCGAACGCCATCACAAGTCTGCTCTTGCCCTCACGAACATACAGCGGAATAAGAAAATCCGCCATATCGTATATCCTCCGCTCAAACTCCGCGGAATTTTCGCTGCCCATCACAAAATCGCGAACCTCGCTGTCAAGACCCGTTTTGTGCTTAAGCTCGGGAACGTAAAAAGGGTTCGGCAGACAGCGAACGTCAAAAACAAGATCCGCCTCCCCGGGAACTCCATACTTAAACCCGAAGCTCATACAGCTTACGATCATTCTATCGCCGGGCTTATCGAGAAACAGTTCGGCTATCTGCTCTTTAAGCTGAGCGGTCGTAAGCAGCGAGCTGTCGATGATGTAATCCGCGTTGGCGCGGATATCGGAAAGCAGCTCTATCTCCGCGTCGATAGCCTTTGAAAGCTCGCCGCCCGAAATCTCGTCCAGCGGGTGCTTGCGGCGTGTTTCACTGTAACGCTTCATCAGCATTTCCTTTGAAGCCTCCAGAAACAGCACCTTAAGGTCTATGCCGTCCGTGTTTTTAAGTTGAGAAACGCTTTCGGAGAGCTTTAAGAACAACGCTCCGCCGCGTATATCGGTGACTATCGCGACCTTGGATATTCTCTCGCCCTGTTCGTTGCGGCTCTCGCTGCATATCTCGGCAAAATTGGAGATAAGCTGCGGCGGCATATTATCGATACAGAAAAAACCGATATCCTCCAGCACCTGTATGCACGAGCTTTTTCCCGAACCGGATATTCCCGTAACTATTATGAATTCCATTGTATTCACCCTTGTTTTGTCGGAGCGTTCGTCATAAGGATCATATCATCGGAGGTTATGAATCCCCGCCGCCGATAATATCCCTCCGTTCGCTCACCCTTTGACGTTATCAGGTAAACATTGACAACGCCGCCTATCCGTGTCAGTTCTTCCTTTAACGATCGCAGCAGAAGCTTTCCATAGCCCCTTCCCTGTTCGTCTTTCTTAACGCAAAACTCTTGTATCTGAAAATGAATACCGTTGAAATAATACTCCTTTTGTCCCCAGATCATACCCTTCAAATCACCGTCACAATACAACGACTTTCCGATAAACGTATTTGTATTCATCATATTTTCAATTCTCAGCGACGCCGTTTCTTCCGTCCACAGGTCGTTCCACGGCTCGGAATTAAATACGGAAACAAACAGTTTGGCATATTCGGCTATATCGGAAAAATTCATATTTACAATTTCAACATTCATTTTTTATCCTTTTTTCATAAGCGGACATACTGCTTTATTCAGTGTAAGCTCCTCCCGTATTCCCCTTGTTGAGAGTACCCTCTGTTTCCAGCAAGAGGCACTTGACAAGTCCCTTGCAAACGGGACGATGCTTTGTTCCTTTGGGGATAATTATAAGATCACCCTCGCATAAATGTGTCAGACCGTCCTCAAATTCTATATCAAATTCGCCCTCAATACAATAAAACATCTCATCGGAGTTTTCGTGTATGTGAAAATCCAGCGTTCTGTTCTCCGCTTGCAGCACGTTCAGCATATGATCGTTGAGCGTTCCGACTCTCTTATAAGCGAACAAACCGCCGACAGCATTTGCTTCTTCTTTTAAATTGACTTTATCGATCATTCTATGTTCCCTTTTCACTTGTCAACGATCAGCATTTCACATTCAAGCTCCACGCCCTTTTGTTCGCGGACAACTCTCTTGATATGCTCCACAAGCCCGATAACGTCCTCGAACGTCGCGCCGCCTTTGTTGATCACAAATCCCGAATGTTTCTCGCTGACCTGCGCTCCGCCTACGGTGTACCCTTTAAGCCCGCACTCCTCAATGAGAGCCGCCGCAAAGCCGTCCTTCGGACGCTTGAACGTACTCCCGCAAGAGGGATATTCAAGCGGCTGCTTGTCGCGGCGCTTTTTCGTTACTTCGTGCATCTTAGCGCCGATCTCGTCCTTGTCGCCGTTTTCCAGCCCGAATGTAACGGACAGAATACACATCCCGTTGCTTGAGAACACGCTTTTGCGGTAACCGAGAGCCATTTCCTCCAACGGGATATCCACGATGTTTCCCCGACTGTCAACGCACCTTGCCGACAACACCACGTCTTTCATTTCAGCACCGTATGCGCCCGCGTTCATATAAAGCGCGCCGCCCACCGAACCGGGTATACCGAACAGGCTCTCCATTCCGGTAAGGGAATTGGAAAGCGCGGTATTGCAAACGCTTGAAAGCGAGATGCCCGCGCCGGCGGTAATCGTGTTCCCGTTTACCGATAAACCTCCCAAACCACCGCCCATATGGATAACGACGCCGTGAAAGCTCTTAATAAGTACGTTGCTGCCATTGCCGAGAATAAATCGGGGGATATTATTCATGCGGCAAACGTCCAACAGCTCGATAAGACATTCCTCGCTGTTCGGCTCGATGTAGAGATCGCACCGACCGCTTATCTTCATCGTCGTCTTGTCGGAAAGCTCAACATCGCGTTCGCAAACGCAGCCAAACCTATTGCAGATTTCCTCAATACTCAAGTAACCCATAGCTCTCCCTCAAAAGCTCGGGGCGGAGGTTATCCGTCCCGAAAATATTTTATTCTGCAATAGTATATAAGAAAGCCGCGCCGATTATTCCCGCGTCGTTTCCGAGCTTACAAATATCGAGCTTCGTTGTGCGCTCCGCGTCGATACAGTAGCTGTCGCGTTTGATTATCTCGCCTAACGGGTCGGTGAGGTTCGCGCCCTCCTTGCAAATGCCGCCGCCTATCAGTAGCATTTCGGGCTGGAATGTATTAATGATGTTCGTAAGCCCGCAGCCCAAATACTCTATGTACATCTTCACGACGTCCTTTGCCGCCGCGTCGTCGGCTCTCATTCCGTCGAACGCCGTCTTGCCGTCCACATTGTCGAGCGAGCCGCCCGCTATCTCCCACATTTTGCTGTCTTTGTGAGCCTCCATAGCCTCTTTCGTCATATTGATGAGCGCCGTCGCCGAGGAGTATGCCTCAAAGCAGCCCTTGCGTCCGCAGGAGCACTGCCTGCCGTTGAACTCAATAACCGTGTGTCCAAGCTCCGCGCCGCAGAAGTTGAAGCCCGTGTATATCTTCCCATCAATAATGATACCGCCGCCGACGCCCGTCCCGAGCGTTACCACGATAACGTCGTTGTAGCCCTTGCCCGCGCCCGCAAGCACCTCTCCGAACGCCGCCGCATTCGCGTCATTCTCAACGTAAACGGGCTTGTCGAGATACTTCTTGATAAGCGAGCGGAGATCGGTGTTTTTGAAATCGAGGTTGCAGGAATACAGCACCGTGCCGCTGTTTCTGTTCGCGACGCCCGGCGTTCCGATCCCGATGGAGTTCACCTCGCCGATAGTTACCTTCGCCTCGTTCAACACCTTCCACACCGTATCCACGATAGATTTGCAAATAGCCTCCGCGGTTCTTGGAAGATCGGTGGGCGCGGTCGCCTTTGCCACTATCTCGTAATTCTCGTTCACCAAGCCTACCTTTATATTCGTGCCGCCAAGGTCTATACCGATATTATACATTTCATATACCTCCCGATTGAAAATAATCACAAATTCATATCCGACATAATGTCCTCGCTGTCGGAATCCATCCCAAGCTGACGAAGCAGGTCCTTTGCCGCGTTGTAGCCCATCTTCTTCTGGCGGTTGTTCATAGCGGCAACCTCAAGGATAACCGCAAGGTTGCGCCCGGGCTTTACGGGAATGTTCAGCAGCGGCACTTTAACGCCCAATATCGTCATATAGTGCGTATCCACGCCCATTCTGTCGTAGGATTTTTCGGGATTCCAAAGCTCCATTTCAACGACCATATCGATCTTCTCGGACATCTTGACGGAACCGATACCGAACAGCTGACGCGCGTTTACGATACCTATGCCGCGAAGCTCCAAAAAGTGGCGGATATTGTCGGGAGAAGATCCGACAAGCGTGATGTTCGACGCCTTGCGTATCTCCACCGCGTCGTCCGCGATAAGGCGGTGTCCGCGCTTGATAAGCTCGACGGCGGTCTCGCTCTTACCGACGCCGCTTTCGCCCATTATCATAACGCCCTCGCCGTATATCTCGATAAGAACGCCGTGTCGGGTTATTCTCGGCGCAAGCTGCAAATTGAGGAACGCCATCAGCTTTGAGATGAACACCGTGGTGCTTTCGTCGGTACGAAGGATGGGTATCTCGTAATTCGGCGCAAGCTCCATCATCTCTGGGAACACATCGAGGCTGCGCGTGATGACAAGCGCCGGAAAGCGGTAGGAAAGCAAGTCTTCAAGACGCTTTTTGCGCTTGTCGCTCTCCAATCCTTCAAGATACGCGTGCTCCATTTTACCCATTACCTGAACGCGCTTGTTGTCGAAATAATCGTAAAATCCCGCAAGCTGCAAGCCGGGGCGGTTGGTATCGTTGTTTGATATCAGCGAATTTTCACCGTTTTCGGGCATATACAGCGTTTCAAGCTTAAGCTCGTCTATCATTTTTTTCAGCGGGAACGAAAACTCCCGCGTTATTTCTTCAAGGGGCATATCAATGTCCTTTCCGAAGCGTTTCCGCCTCACATAAATTACTGTTTTTATTATACCACAAAGAGGCTTTGCCCCATTCCAATATAATGCACGCTTTAAATTGTACGCTTATCCTGTTAAAGATTTTACGTTGTCTTTATTATACCATATCCCGCTGAGGATTTCAAGTGTTTTCACGGAACAAGGGCAGAAAAACTCACATATCGCCGAAAACGACGATGTCAAGATGTATATTCTCCGAGAGCCTTTTTCAGATCACGCAGATAAGCCGCTTGCTGCTTTTTCAGGTAGCCCTTTACGAACGGCTTCATTATAGCTTTTTTAGGGGTGATATCCTCTGTGAACTCAATAACGGTCCTGCCGTCCGAAACGGAGAATTTCCCCTTCCAATGCCCCAATATATTGTCGTTTTCGATATCGAACTCATACAAAGAGCAAGGTATAAACGCGGTTATTGTAAAGCGTGTTTCAAAACCTCTGTTGTCGATCTCGACAAAATGATCTTCATCAAGCCGTTTTATTTCGCGCAGATCGCTGCGCCACGCCGCGTCGTCCGAAGTAACGACAGCCCACACCGCGCTTATATCGGACGACAGCTCCGCTCTGATACTTGATACAGCCATATTCTACTCCAGAATTATCGTAAACGGTCCGTCGTTCAGCAGCTCTACGCTCATTTCCGCGCCGAAAACGCCCTTTTCGACGTGCGTTTCCCGAGAGCAAAGCTCGCAGAAGTACTCGTACAAGCGTTCAGCTTCCTTCGGCTCTTTTGCGTTGAGGAAATTGGGGCGGTTTCCCTTTCGGCAGTCGGCGTACAAGGTAAACTGCGAGATTATCAGCAGCTCGCCGCCAACGTCCTTTAAGGAAAGATTTGTCTTGCCGTTTTCGTCGGCGAAAATGCGCAGGTTCAGCATCTTTTGCGAGAGCCGTTCACATTCGGTTTCCGTGTCCTCCGTGCCTACGCCCAAAAGCACCAGAAAGCCTTGCTTTATCGCGCCGACAACCGCGCCGTCCACGAAAACGCTCGCCCGCGATACTCTTTGTATAACTAACTTCATATAAAAATCTTATCTGTGATGACCTCCGGTGCTGCTGTGTCCGCCGCTATGCCCTCCTCCATGTCCTCCGCTTGAGCTTGAGTGAGTATGGCTGGTGGTATACTCGCGGACAAACTGATCTACTTGGCGCGTAACACGCGTTGAGCTCCTGTCAATGTAATTCGAAGCGCTGATAGCGGCTTTTTTCTTATAGCTTCTGACTTTTGTTTTCACAATGATAAACGTGATGAAGAACGTTATCACAAGACCGCCCGCAAACTTTGTAAAGCTGCTTCTGATGTAATCTGAAAGCATCGTCGGAATAGCGGCAGCGCCGCTTGCGCCATAGCGCTTTACGCATCTCGCGAACTCCTTGCACGCGCTGTAATAATCATAGCCGCCGTATGTTTTGGTAGAGTCGTTGTAAGCGTATTTGTTGCCGCGCGGTTCGCCCATTTTGTCATATATTCTGTCTAATGAACGTTTCCTTTCATTTTGAGTAAAGCGGTTTGTCATCGCACCGTCCGTGGAAATTCTATCTACATATCTGCTGTATTGGGGCTTGTTGTAGGTGTTCAAAAGCATCAACACCACCGAGCTGCTGCCGTTGCCGAACATTTCATCGGAAAATTTATAGGAATAGTTCGTATCGGTCTTTCCCTCAAGATCTTTAGTTATAACTATCCCAATATTGCATTTCGCTTTTACGGCAGATTCGTGCAGTATCTCCAACAGCTCGTTTTCCTGGGATTCCGTAAGGCAGTTGTCATAGTCGGCGATCACCGCGTATGAACCGTAGCTCCCCGTCTTTTTTATCGGAGGCTTTTGCTCGGCATCGTTCTTAAGCCCGTTAATAATATCGCTGTATGTATTTTGCGCGTATGCTCTTGTTCCCAAAAATGCCGCAAACAAGCCTGTCATTATAACAAAGATTATCAGGACGGCGAACGTTCGTTTTGTAATTTTCTTAACCAAAGAACAGCCCCCCCAACAATGTAGTTATAATGGAGATCGCCAAAAACAGACCCGCGCCGAAAAAGAACTTCTTTACGGGGCTTACGGGCAGCTCGCCGAACATCGTTCCCGTTTGTCCGTTCATCGCAAACTCATAATCCTTGCCATTGTAGTTGTAGTTCAAAAACCACACGGGCAGCAGCGCATAGACATATTGCTGGTTTTTGTTGCGGCATTTTTGGGAACAAG
>DILZ01000042.1:9293-16265 GCA_002425305.1 Ruminococcaceae bacterium UBA5579 | reverse complement strand
ATTCGCCGTATCTCCTCTATGGCTGCTTTAGTTATGCGTTCGTCAAGACGCGGCGTCGCTTCTTCCTTTGTGACGTCGTATTTTTCCGCCGCACAGCCCGAAAGATAGCTCATTGAAAAGGGCTTTATCCCGTTGTAATCAAACGGCTCTATGCTTTCCATCAGACTGTCGTCTATCCTCCGGGAGCCGTCATACGGCACTCTTACGAACGCCATATCCGCGTCGCGTTCCACATTGTAGACCTTTGTGTGAGTGTATGTAGTGTTGCCCACAGTCCACGTGCGCACGGTGTGACCCGTCGCGGTGAGGTGCGCCTGTGTCTGACCGCTCTTCAGCCAATAAGGAACATACAGCGCGGAGATATTCTGAAGCTGCGCCTCGGAAGCAAATCCGCTCGGCAGCAGGAATTTGCCCTTCGTAAATTCCTTGAATTTACTTTCTGCCTGTTCTCTTGTCGTTGAAAACGGGATGATAAGATCGGGCTTGTATTCGCCCGAAAGCCGCCCCGACAGAATTACCGGCGTGTGGCAGAAGTGGCAGCGCGTCGATGACGTGAGCTTGTCGCAGATAACTCCCGCGCCGCAGTTCGGGCAGGAATACAGCGCGCTTTGCCCCGTGAACTCCTCGTCCGTTATCTGCTGCTCGGTAAGCTCCGGTTCTGCTGCTTCGAGATCTACGTTATTATCGCGGTTTGCGAAAATGGTTCGTATCTCGCTGTCGGTAAATGTACTGTCGCAGTAAAAGCACCTGAAACCTCCAAGCACGTTGTCGTATTCCAATGCCGCGTTACAGTTCGGGCACTGATATGTAACGGTCTGAACAACATCCATAATACTATCTCCTACTTTATTTACGCGGGATATCCGTGTTAATTGACTTTTATTGCGTCTAATACCTTGCCGATACTGTCGTTTATCACGAGGTCGGCGTCTGCGTCAAGCGTACTCTTATTTATGACCACTATGTACTTCCCCTTGAAATACCGCACTAGTCCCGCGGCGGGATACACTACCAGCGAAGTGCCGCCTATGATCAAGGTGTCGGCGTTTTCTATCTCATACACCGCGCGGGTGATATCCTCGTTTTTCAGGCTCTCCTCATAAAGCACCACGTCCGGCTTTATTCTGCCGCCGCACTCGCACCTCGGCACACCCTCGCTTTCCGTCACCGCCGAAAGCGGGTAGAACTTTCCGCAATCCATACAATAATTTCTGTGGACGCTTCCGTGCAGCTCTATGACATTTATGCTGCCCGCCGCCTGGTGAAGCCCGTCGATGTTTTGTGTTATCACCGAGTGCAGCTTCCCCGCGAGCTCAAGCTCCGCGAGCTTTTTATGCGCCGCGTTGGGCTTGGCTTTCGGGAATATCATTCTGTCGCGGTAAAACCGAAAGAACTCCTCCGGGTATTTCGTAAAGAACGTATGCGACACTATCTGCTCCGGCGGAAATTTATACTGCTGCGAATACAATCCGTCCGCGCTTCGGAAATCCGGTATGCCGCTTTCCGTGGAAACGCCCGCACCGCCGAAAAACACTATTCGGCTGCTGTTGTCGATGATCTGCTGCAATGTCAATTTTAGACCCTCCTTATTTGAAAGTCGCTATTGTATCAGTCTGCCGTCGGATATCCGCACCAATCTTTGCGCTTTTTTGGCGGTATCCTCGTTATGCGTAATCATTACTATCGTTTTTCCGTCCTTGTTGAGCGTTTCGAGAATATCCAGCACCTCCGCGCCCGAGCGGCTGTCGAGGTTTCCGCACGGCTCATCGGCGAGTATCATCTGCGGATCGGCGGCTATTGCCCTGGCTATCGCGACACGCTGCTGCTGTCCTCCCGAAAGCTCCGTCGGACGGTGAAGAGCACGGTCGGAAAGCCCCATGCTTTCCAGCGCCGCCAACGCGATATCCCCGCGCTTTCTCTTCGGTATCTTTCGATACAGCAGCGGAAGCTCAACGTTCTCCAAAGCGGTAAGACCGGATATCAGATTAAAGCTCTGAAATATAAAGCCTATCCTTCGGCTGCGTATCTCCGAAAGCTCTTTATCGGCAAGCAGACCCACCTCGCGCTCGTCCAGAAAATATCTGCCCGCCGTCGGCGTATCCAGACACCCCAAGATATTCATCAGCGTCGATTTCCCTGAGCCGGACGTCCCGACTATCGTCACATACTCGCCGTCCTCAATATCCAGCGATATTCCGTCCAGCGCACGCACCGTAACTCCGCCCACCTGATAATGCTTGCATAGGTTCTCCGCTCGAATCGACATACTCACACACTCCAATAAAAGAATAATTACCTTTAGTGTGCGCCGTTTTCGACGGTTTATTCGGGGCGGGACACAGCCTTTAAACCTTCGGCAAGCCGTCGATCAGTTCAATGATGTAGGCGAAATCGGGAAATCCGCTCAGCAGCCGTGAACGGCATTTCGCGAGGAAATCCGCGCGAAGTTCGGGGTGGTCGCGCATAGCCTGTTTTGCTCCCCAAAGATGCGTAAAATCGCTCTGCGGACGAAAAAGGATATCCTTGTCGAGCAGGGTCTTTACCGGAGTGTCGGTGTAGTCCGCGCACATAGCGGCAAGACGCTGTTCCGCGAACACCATATATTTAAGGTGATCGCCGCACTTCACCGCTGACTTCATAAACGCTATCGCCTGCGAGGTGTAGAATTCCTTGAAGTCGTTGTCGGGAATATACAAGAACGCCGTGTTGAGCGGCAGAATCTCCTCAGAAAAATCGGGGAGAATATGCCCGCGCGTTTGGAAAAACGAAAGCGGCGGATATATCCCGTCGGAGATGTTCTCGCGGTGAGCCGCTATTATCTCATCTCCGAATATGGGATTTTCCCACACGATGAAATCCGTGTCTATCATCACAACGGGTGCGTCCGCCTCGCGCAAAGCCAGCAGCTTCCCGCCCGCCCAGAACATCAGCGGGTCTATCCCCTCAAGGTCGTCGGCGACACAAACGTTGATGTCGTCCCAAACCTCCGAAAACCCGATACGCCGATAGTATTCCGCAAACGCGCTGTCACAGCACATCGTTATAGAGCCGCCGTTTTTCCGCCATTGCAATGCGGAAAGCGCCGTGCAGTACAGATCGAAGTCCTCAGCGGCAGGCTCGCGCTTGCCACGGGCAGCCGCCGGCGCAAACGAGGCAATATGTATGGCGTTCATCGGAAGCCTCATCCGCGAATAAGTACGATAAAACCGCCAAGCAGCCCGACCACCGTCACAATAATACCTATGACAAGCTCTGCGGAAGCTCCGCTGCCGTAGTTTCCGACATTGATGACGTAGTACACCGCGTCGGTGGCGGGATAGAACCCCATAGAGGACAAAAATTTGTCAAATATACCGGTGGCGTCCTTCCTCAGCTTCGTTACCTTGCCTTTGACGTGCATTACCGTAACGGGATAAAAATCTTCATCGTCACTTTCCAGATACCTGTCGAATTCGCGCACCATTTTCTGAGCCGTCAGTAAATCCGAACTGTTGTGCACCGCAATGGAAACAAACTTCGGTATGCCCGTGTCGTAAGAGGTCTCCAGCGGCATCAGGAAGTAATGCGCGGTGGTCTTGGTATTGTACTTTATCCCGAAAAGGGAATCCGACGTTTCCAGCGTGGCGTATTCTTCCCATATCTCGTAAATGTCGCCCTCCACAAAGCGTCCGTTGTAAAAGTCCGATTCACTCATCTCGGCGATATCGGCGGGCGGCTTTGAAAGCTCTATCTTGTCTTTTATGGACATTACAAGCATAAATATCCCAAACGCCGCAATAACGACAAAAGGAACAACAGCCCTGATAACTCTCATATTCTTTCTCCTTAATACATATGCATTTTTTTGTAAGTATTTTTCGCAAGCAGTACTATCGCCGCCGCCCCCGCAAGCGCAGCCGCTCCGCCCGCAACGATAGGGGTAATATAATCGCTGTTATTATCCATAATGAAGATCGTGTACGGGATTATGTGCTTTTCGACATTGGGGACAAAATAAACAAGATCGGTCGTGTAAATTTTCCGCAAATGATCGGTAAGCTCCTCACGGATGTCGTACGAGATATCAAGCGAGAAGCCCGTGAACTCAAACGGTTCAGTGCCGCCGCTTCGAAGCGTCTCCAGCCGCGCAGCGTCATCTTCGTTGTCCGCTGCGACAGCGCAGTATTGGCGCTTGTCGTCCTCTTCCTCCGGATTAAGCAGCAGGAGATAAAAAATGCGCCGACGCTGACCGCCGATAGGAAATCCTAAGATATCCGCGGTGATGTCCTGCTCCCCGAGCTTCGTTATCACCTTAAAGCCTTCGTCCAACACGCCCTTGACGCGCATATTATTCTGAAGCTCTTGAGGCTGCATATTGTTTAAGCTGCGCTCCGGTCCCGAAAATTTATAATATCCCCTCAGACCGTATATGGCGACATAGCCGCCCGCGTAAACCAACAGTGCAAGCGCTACAAAAGCAATAATTCTTTTAATACTCATCATTCAAGATCGTTAAATATTGTGTATTCCGTAACCAAATCTGTCAAGCGGACACATCATCAACGTTTCAAACATAATGCGGTCGTATTCGTCAAGCCCGGAAAGTTCCGAAAGATCGGCAATTTCCGAAAACGAAGAGAAACTCCCGAAAAGCTCTGCCGAAAGGCTGCCAAAGCCCATCAGACCAAACGAGCCGAACGAGCCGTAGCCGCCCGTGAAAAACCGGAACAGCCATTCCCACTCCCATTCGTGATAGCTTGTAAAGCTGCCGAAGAAGAACGAGCCGTAGCCTTTTGCGAACCGCTCAAGCAGCCACGCCCACTGCGAATAGCTGCCAAACGCAAACGAGCCGAACGACCCAGCCCGCTGTCCGCTCCAAAGCTCCCAAAAGCTGCCGAACGAGGAGAGCTTTGCATACGGCATCGAACCGCCGTTCACGGCAAAAGAGCCGGCTTTTTCCGTGCTATTCGTACCGCCTGCCGGAATCCCCTCCGCGCCGAGGGCTTTGGATGGCAGCGGCTTTCCGCCGAACACACACGCCAGCTTTTCATTCAGCCCGGCGTCATCGGGCGACAGCTTGGAGAGCCTTTTGGCATATTCCTCGCCGCCGTTAGCATTCAGCCATTCCGTAAGACTGCCCGCAAGGAAATAACCGCGCAGCGACGCAACATCGAGATTCTCGGCGATCTCCGAGGCGTGGTGTATTTTGTGTTTGTTGAGCCACAAAGCGCAGTTCACGGGCGTTCACTCCTTTTCAAATTCCTTTATATTCATTTCGGGACACTTTCATACATATTAATTATATCACAAACCGCAGAAGTTTTCAACACATTTTGATAATTTTTTTGTTCCGCCCGATAAACGACGTCCGATCACAGGCAGCCGCGCGTAAAATGTGTATAAAAGCGAATTCCCCCACCTAAGGCGAGGGAAACGGATATATTATTGATTGACCGAAACGTCTTTACAAAGCTCCGCCGAAAAATTCCGGAAGAATATGCTCCTCGTTTTCTCGCGTTGTGTCCGATGCCGGGTTCGGCTCGGAAAGCCCGATACCCTCAGCGCTCGCATTTACGCCGAGAATAACGACCACCACCACGAACGCAATAACAGCGGCTATTATCGCTATTATGATCGCTGTCCGCCTTTTTCCCGGCATAGTGACACTATTCGTCAAGGGACGCCCGCAGTTGTAACAAACCGCAGCGTTTGCCGGGATCATTCCGCCGCAGAAAACACACCGCTTAGACGCATTCGCGGGCGGCGGCATATTAAACGCCTGATCAATGGGTGCCGACGGCAGCAAGCCTTGATCCTGCGGCTCATATGGCACATACGGCACTGTCGCGGCGGGAGCAGCCGGCTGTTCACTTTTAGCCTTCGGCTCGGACGCCCCGCTTGTCTGCTCATCGCCCTGTGCTGAAAACTCCTCGATAAACGGCGTTGTTTCCTCGATCAACAAATCGTCGTCCTCCGCGAAGGTTTCCTCCGCATTCGTTGTCTTATCCGTCTTGGGAGTATCGTCTGCCCCGGGAGCTTTTTCCGTCTTGGGGAGGACCTCCGCTTGGGGAACTTCTTCAAACTTAGGAGCTTTCTCCGCCCCGGGAGCTTCTTCGACCTTGAGGACATTCTCTGCCTTTGGAGCTTCTTCGACCTTGGGAGCTTTCTCCACATTGGGCACTTCCGCTTTTTCACGAACCGACTGTACCGGCTCTGCCGCCTTGATCTCCGGAGCAGGCGGCGATATCGGCTCTATGCTTGACTTTGCCGCCTTACCGATTTTATCCTGAAAAGCGGGCTCTATTTCGTCCATAGAATTGCCGAGAAATTTATACGGGTCGAGGTCGATATCTGCGGCAGGGTTTTCCTCCATTGAATAGTCGTCAACGACACGAACACTGTTGAGCGACATTGCCAAAGGCTCTGTCGAGAGATCGTCGTTCAGCTGGAAATCGACCATCTCGCGCTCTTCGCCCCTTTTTGGCTCTTTTTGCCGAACATATGTGCTTTCAACGGATTCTATCTGCGAAATGCCCAATGCCGCGCTGAAATTTGCGAGCTGTTCATTGAGCTGCGTAAAATCGTCCGGCGTCGCGTTAACGCTAAGCGGAACGTCAACACTGTTGAACATCGGGTCCAATCCGCCCGTTCCGTTCATAAAGTTATCTATCCGCGCGGCGTCCGCGTCGGAAATGCCGCCGAGTGCGCCGCCAAACCCGCCGAACTGATCCGCAAACGGGTCGGTGTCGTTATTGAAAAGCGGTATCCCGTTTGATTGCGACATCGTGTTGTTAGGAGCATTCCCCAAGGGCATACCGCATTTTTCGCACACATTCCGGTTGTGCTGCATACGCATTCCGCAACTCGAGCAGAACACGAGCTTTTGTACACTGTCATTCAAAGAGCTTGATGAGGACTCCTGCAAAACCGCACGAACATTCGCGCCGCCCGTTGACTGCGTATCTCCGCCAATCGGCTTTGCTTTAAGCGCCG
>DILZ01000042.1:8371-9261 GCA_002425305.1 Ruminococcaceae bacterium UBA5579 | reverse complement strand
TACGCCCGCGTCCCCGCCGACGAGCTGCGGTTTCAGGTTCTTCCCCGAACGCTCGTCCGCCAATCCCTGCATCTGCGGCTTGACGTCGCCGGTTTTCTCAACTTGAGTATCTTCATTGGCACTTTGAGCGGCATTTTCAGCTTTCGGCGTTTCCTGTACGCCGCTGTCAATATTTCTTTGAGGAAGTCCGCTTTCCTCCAGAGCCTCAAGCGGTACGGGCATACCGCAATCCAGGCAGAACGAAAATCCTCTCACCAAATTAGCGCCGCAATTTTTACATTGCATAATATTATCCCTCTTGATATTTATTCTCAATTTTGCGTCCGCGCAGCAGACACACCGTTATAGTTATATTATACAATAACTTCTCGCAAAAGTCAATTGGGTTTATGAAATAATATCATCCTGCCCGCCAAAATGCGTTCACACTGCCGTTTATAACGACAAATAAAGGGAGAAATACATTCCCGCAAAGACCCCCGCGGCTATCGCCATAACTCCTGCGGCGACAAGGCACATCACCAGGTGCTTGAGAGAATATCTGAGCTTTGGCGATGGTTTTTCCTCGTCCTTTATTTCGACGGCTTCATCCAACGGAACGCCAACACTTTTAGTTTCAACGGCCGATACCGGAACGGAAGGCTCACTTGAAGNNCCGCAGCGGGAACACTCGCCGTATTGGATACCGTCATATCTAAAAGCGGCACGCTCGTCACGCTTGCGGCGGGCGTCACCGTCGCAGTCTGCTCCTTGCCGCAATACGGGCAGAACCGTGGACTCCCTATCATCTCTTTTCCGCAATTTTCACAAAACATAATATGATCCTTTCTTTATCGCCGCTCCATTGAGGGAGCGTTTTTTGCTGTTTCCGCTACGGTCAGCCTCTCCGC
>DILZ01000042.1:0-8232 GCA_002425305.1 Ruminococcaceae bacterium UBA5579 | reverse complement strand
CGCCCCGCTGAAGGACGCCGTCAGGCGCTTTGAGCTATGCTTTGACCAGTCCATCGTTGTTGCGTACATAGTCGAACAAATACTGCTGCGCCACGCCCTCTGCGCCCTTGACACATTCCGGCAGCCCTTTGGGATAAAACTCCGCCATAATGCGTTTTACCCACACGTCCTTCGGGAACGCGTCGAGCTTGTGAAACGCGAACAGCAGCACGCAGTCCGCGACCTTGTCTCCCACGCCGACTATCTGTTTCAGCCGCTCCCTTGCGGGTTCGAGCGGCAGAACGTCTATCTCCGCAAAGTCGACCTCTCCCGAATTGACGCGGCTTACCGCGTCCGCTATGTACCGCGCCCTGAAACCCGCGCGCAGCGGCGCAAGGTCGTCGGGGGTTATCCCGCGAAGCCGCTTGGCGGTCGGAAACGCAAAGCCGCCCTCGACGGGTTCGCCGAAGCTCTCGCAGAGCCTGTCTATTATTCCCGAAATGCGCGGGATATTGTTGTTCTGCGAGATAATAAAGCTTATCAGCGTTTCGAAGGGCTCTTGACGCAGTATCCTTATCCCCGCTGAGCGTTCACACGCGGTCTTTAGAACAGGGTCGGCGGAGAACCGACTTTTGAACTCCCCATAATCCGTAGTAAGGTCAAAATAGCTCTCCAGAAATCGGCGCGTGTGTGCGCTTTCAATAACGATCCCGCCGTCCGTTTCCTTTGCCGTGATGAGCTTTCCCGCGGCTATAGCCCGAAAAGCGCCGTCCTCGCGTTCCCTCCATCGGAAACATTGTCCGCATTGAAACGTTTGTCTGAGGTCGAAGTCTGTATTTTTTACTTTTATTTTCATATTTTTTTGAAAAACCCCTTGATTATTTACTTTAATTATAATACAATATAAATAAGATTTCAAGTACTTCAAGTATTTTTTCGGAAATTTGCACATTCCTTTCACTTGTTCTTCAAGCGAAAGGGAGGGAAAGGACGTATTATGAGAGAAAGCCTGCTTACTATCCCGATAAACGAGGTGTTCGAGCCGCGCGAGGGCTGCCCCATCTGCGCAATGCGCAACACCGTCGAGCAGCACATCAGCGAGTATATTATGGGCGCGGCGATGATGGAGCCGGACGTTCGCGTGGAAACGAACAAGCTCGGCTTTTGCCGTGAGCACTACAATATACTTTTGAAGCAGAACAACCGCCTGTCGCTTGCGCTTATGCTGAACACTCACCTTGCGGAGCGCCGCGCGAAGATGTTCGACGGCAAGGGCGGACTGCGCCGCTACTCGAAAAAAAGTACCCCCGAGGAGCATACCTGCTTTGTATGCTCTAAGGTAAATTGGGGAATAGAGCATATGTTGGGCACACTGTACAATATGTGGAAGGACGAAGGCTTCAGGCATCTGTATTCACAGCAGCAATACATCTGCCTCGAGCATTACGATACGCTTATGCTCGGCGCGATGAAGCACCTGAAAAAGGACGAGCTTAAAACATTTGTCGAGGCGACGGATAAGCTCGCGGGAGAATATATGAAGCAGCTCAACGAGGACGTTCAGCAGTTCTGCGACAGCTTTGACTACCGCAACGCCGCAAAGCTCCACAACGAGGATATGGAACACGTCCGTTCGTCGATCGAGCGTGCGATAGAGTTCATAACATCGAGAAAGCCCGATGAGAAGAAATGACCGACGGCATATATACCGAATTGGAAGATGCCCGCAGCTATCGGAAATTTATACTTGCGGCATTAAAATACGCTGACTGTATCGGACTTTCTTATACTTGCGACTTGTCTGCTTTTAAGGAGTCGAAGTGGTGGGAAATGCTTTCAGGCAGCTTTATTCGGCACGAGTATGATGAGCGCGGCAATTTGATGGTATATTTAAAGATAGATCACGTTACCTTTGAATGGCTTAAAGCGAAGCGCGATATTTTCGATTTTTGGGATACCGATGACGATGATTTTCTGTGGGACCTGTGTCTATACAGGGAAGAACGGGAAATATTATCGAGTATCACTCACGAAAGGGAGCTTGAGATCTCGGAGGAGCTGCTTCAATTTATAAAATAGTGAAAAGCGCACGGTAAAGGTGAATTGCGGTCAAATGCAGTTCAACGGCGGCACATAACTTTCAAAAATGTCAACCAAAATGAGCATTCAAAGTCATAATTTTTGAAATATTCACAATTAAGGAGAATCAATGGATATTTTAGCGATAGAAAGCTCCTGCGACGAAACAGCCGCCGCCGTTATCCGCGACGGTCGGGAGATAGTGTCGTCGGTGGTGGCGACGCAGATAGAGGAGCATAAGCTATATGGGGGCGTAGTCCCCGAAATAGCGTCGCGGCGGCATTGCGAGAGTATCTGCGCGGTAGTGGCGGAGGCTCTGGAAAAAGCGGGCACGACCGACGAGAAGATAGACGCTGTAGGCGTGACGTTCGCGCCGGGGCTTATCGGTGCGCTGCTGGTCGGTGTAAATTACGCGAAATCGCTGGCGTGGGGGCTCGGGAAAC
This sequence comes from Ruminococcaceae bacterium UBA5579, assembly GCA_002425305.1. GTDB lineage: Bacteria > Bacillota > Clostridia > Oscillospirales > Ruminococcaceae > CAG-115. The sequence goes on along the minus strand of DILZ01000042.1, from coordinate 5,731 downwards.
CGCTGATACCCGTTCATCATATAAGAGGACACATCGCCGCGAATTACCTCGCTCACCCCGAGCTGGAGCCGCCATATATGTGCCTTGTGGCGTCCGGCGGACACTCCCATATCGTCGAGGTGTTGGCTTTTACGGAGTTTTCGGTTGTGGGAAGAACGGTGGACGACGCGGCGGGCGAGTGCTTCGACAAGGCGGCGCGGGCTATGGGATTTCCATACCCGGGCGGCAAATATATCGACGAGGCTTCAAAGCTCGGCGACGCGNNTAAAGCCGCATACGCAAAACCCGTATGATTTCAGCTTTTCGGGACTTAAAACAGCCGTCATCAATATGATACACAACTCCGAGCAAAGGGGCGAGAACATAGACGTGAACGCTCTCGCGGCGTGTTTTCAGCAAACGGTGAGTGAGATACTTACGGAAAAGTTTATCGCCGCCGCTCTGGAGCACGGTTACAATAAGATCGCTCTTGCGGGCGGAGTGGNNGGCTAACAGCGGCTTGCGCGGAAAGCTCTCCGATGAAGCCGAAAAGCACGGTATGGAGCTGTTTGTGCCGCCGCTTTCACTGTGCGGCGACAATGCCGCAATGATAGGCGCTCAGGCGTTCTACGAGTACCGAAAGGGGCATATCGCCGATGAGAGCCTGAACGCGTACGCAACTATGAGCCTGGATAAAGTGGGGTTTTAATGAAGAATATCGTGCTTATAGGAATGCCGGCTGTGGGAAAATCTACGATAGGCGTACTGCTTGCAAAGTCGCTCGGGTTCGCGTTTGTGGACACCGATCTCATTATTCAGCAGAACACGGGAAGATTATTGCAGGAGATCATCGACAAGGACGGCTTGGACGCGTTCTGCGAGGAAGAGGAACGCGCCGTATGCTCCGTAAATATGACGCAAAACACCGTGATAGCCACGGGCGGCAGCGCGGTGTACAGCAGGGACGCTATGATGTTCCTCAAAAAGCACGGGCTTGTTTATTATCTCTCGCTGCCCACGGAGGAGCTTACAAAGCGGCTTTCAAACATTACGACACGCGGCATAGCAAAGCGTCCCGAAGACACGATAGAGGACGTGTTCCGCCGCCGCGCTGAGCTGTATCGGGAATATGCCGACGTCACGATCAGCTGTTTCGGCAAAAGCCCGGAGGACACTGTTCTGGAGATATGCGGCTATCATAAATCGGCGGGAGTGTGAGAAAATGTCGGAAGAATTGAACGTAACAAACGAACCGAACGAGCAGTCCTCGCTTATGCCGGGCTTTAAGAACACTTGTATTCGTATCGGTGCGATGATGATCGTGGTGTTTGCGGTAAGGTGCCTGTGCAGTCTGCTGCTCTCGCTTACAGCGCCGTTGTATAATGATTGGAGCGGATTCCCCAAAACCTTGCTTGAGGTAATGGCGGCGGTAATTTTTCTGAATGTCATTCCGATAACAGCAGGTATATTTATCCTGAAATTCGACATAAAGTCAAAGAAACGGGAGTTGTACGCCAAGCCGCGCTATTTCGGGCGGTCGTTCGGAGTATTTCCCGCAGGGTACGGGCTGGCAATAGCTTGCTCGCTTATTACAAGGCTTATCGGAATGTTGTTTCCGGAAGGGACGGCTATCTCCGATTCCTTCAAAGGTGCGCAGGACGCGCTCTCTGCCCACGACACAGCAAGCGCCGCTTTGCGGGTGCTTCATACGGTCATTCTTGCCCCGATATTCGAGGAGTTCTGGTTTCGCGGAATGGTGCTTCATACTCTCAAGCCATACGGCAACGGCTTTGCGATATTCGTGTCGTCGCTTCTGTTCGGACTTACCCACGCAAATCTCGGGCAGTTCCTCTTTACCACCGCGATCGGCATTGTGCTGGGCTATGTGGCGGTACAGACGGAAAGTATTATCCCCACGATGATAATGCACGCGATGTTCAACAGCATTGGGACTATAACCTCATTGTTACTGATGAACCACGACATACAGGAATATATTCTTCTATTGAATGTGGGCAAAGTTCCGACGGAAACTCCCCCCGCCGTAACCGTTTTCCTCACCTGGATGACAGCCGTGCTGTTATTCGCGCTGGTCGGCTTTATAATGGCGATAGTAAAGCTTGTGCATATCAAGCGCTATCGTGTTCCGAAGGTCCAGACAGAGCTTTCCGCGAAGACCCGCTGGAGAGTGTTCCTGTCCCGACCGACCGTTATTATAATGCTGCTTATGGCGTTTGATACGATGACGTTCGTCTTTATCACCCGAAAGCTATATGACATTGTAAAATTGTTCTATTGACAATACGCGGAAAATCTGGTACAATAATAGAAAGAAAACTGTTTGCCTTATATCAAGGAGTGAATACAATGAATAACATAAACGGAAACACCGGTTCCTGGACAGACCCGATAACGGGCGAGATCTATGCCGGCGGCAACCCTTACGATTCCATCGGGAGTAACATCGNNCATCGGCGAGAATTACCCGCAGCCACAACCGCAACCTCAGCCGATACCTCAACCCCAATTTCAGCCGCAGCCGATACCCCAACCCGTTTCCCGGCCGACAGTGCAGAACAACATTATACGATTCTGTGAGCATTGCGGCGGCGTACTCGACAGCGCGGCGACAGTCTGCCCCGCTTGCGNNCCGTCCGCCATACCGCAAGTACAGACGCCGATAAACATCAATTTGCCGACTGTTAATGATGCGCAGAATATGTTCCCCAGGCAAGTGATAATCAACAACAATATCAATATCAACAACCCGAACGCCGCTGCCGGCAAGAACGGCAAACAAAAGGATAAGTGGGTGGCATTTTTGCTGTGCTTCTTTATGGGAACTTTGGGTATTCATAAATTCTATGAGGAAAAGATCGGATTGGGAGTTCTGTATATGTTCACATTAGGGCTGTTCGGCATCGGCTGGCTTGTCGACATCATTTCAATTGCCTGCAAGCCCAATCCGTATTATGTATAGTGCGCTTACGTCAGACCCTCTTACATATTTTTCGGAAGTTCCCTTAGGTTTTACGCAAGCTGATAAATAAAACCGCGCTCCTGTCGNNGAGCGCGGTCGGTTTTTGTAAAAAGTCTGATTTCAGACTGCCGAGATCACTTTAGCGATGCCGATTTTCAAATCATCTGTATTGGTTGTTGAGCTAAATGTTATGCAAGCCGTGTAATGGTCTTTGATAACGGGTATCTGCACCTCACATACCGTAACATCATCATCTGAAAGTGTTATCTCAAGACAACGGGTTTTCTTGCCGAGGAAACTTACATAGCCCTCTTCGACTATGCAATCGAAGCCCATCGATTCAAACGATTCCGTAACAAGGTCCTTAGCGACGGCGAAATACTCGTCCTCGGAGGTGATGCCGGAATTCTTATTGTCCTCCACGGTGATGTTTATCGACGAACCATTGGGATTGGTAGCATACATTTCGTAAATGTAACCGCCTTTGTCAAAAGCGGACTTTATGCTGGCATCCGACATATCCTTGATATTGTTCAATTTTGCGATATCCGCGTCTGACTTCAGCTCCCAATCGGAATCCAGTGTCACTTTTATACCGAGAAAACCGGATGTGTAGGTAGTGCCCTCGTTCGTGCCGTGAACAAACGAGATATCACTTGTATTACCGTTATTTCCACTATTTCCATTGCCGCCCTCTGCCTCGATAGCCTTCTTCAAAGCGTCCTTTTGCTTAAGCAGTCTGGAAAATTCGTTCTTAAATTCCGTAAACTGCTCTTCGGTGCACTTGTTTCTTGCGTTCGAGATGCGGTTGTTAAGATCTCTGAGGGATTTCTGATATTCGGACGCGTTTTTATAAGCATCTCCCGAATAAACATCGTTGTCCCTGAACCAGTTGTATACCTCCATCATCTCGTCGTAAACATTGTCCGAAAGCTCATCGATCTTATTTTTGTCCACCGTAGCGCCGGGTACGATGTCGTCAATGTTACCGAGCGCCTCGTTGAAAGCGCCCTCAAGCTCGGTACCCGCGAATACGTCCTTGAGCTTCTTCAAAAGGTCTGTCGTATATTCCTGGAGTTTCTTCGAGGTATCCGCGTCAATCTGACCGCTTGTCAGAAGCTCGCTGATATCAATAACGTCGGAAGGAGTATTGAAAGATGAAAGGTCGTCGGAAATAGTGATATCCGATTTAACGTTGAGCTTTATCATATCCTTAACGTCAATGCCGAAATCAATATTCGCCGTGCTGCCCTCTACGCTTATAGAGTAGTCGAGCGCAAATCCGTCAAGGTATTTTCTGATTTCCTTGTCCAATTTAGGAGCTTCCGAGGTATCGACCTTTATGCTGTATGTGCCGGTCATAACATCTTCATTACCGAACTTTGCCTTTTCCATTCCGGTGTATGTCATAACGACACGAATTACCTGATCATCCTTCACAGCGATCTTAAGCTCGGTCTCGCCGTCCTTATCGCTTGTTTTTACGTTGCTCATCGAGAAAACGGTTTTTTCTTCGGCTTTAATCTCAAACTTCGTTTCCTTGTCGTTTGCCGCGAAAGCAAGCTCGGACTTGCCGAACATATAGCTCTTTGCGAGAACATCACCGTTGTTGGTGAGTATAGACGTAATAACGAGTTTATCATCGGTATTAAATGTGCCTTCGGGAACCTTCGCCCTTTCCAGCTCGGATTTCAGCTCGCCGGCTGTCACTTCAAGACCTAAGCCGGAGAAGTAGGACGAGAGCTGTCCGCAGAGGTAGCTGTCGTTCGCGATATAGTTGATGACCGCGTTGCAGAGCTTTTCAGCGGACTCGCCGTTAAGCTCAACGACCATTTTCTTGCCCGTAATTTCAGAACCCGCAACGATAAGCGAGCCCTTTTCCATTGTTACCGTACTTCCCTTGATAGTATCGGTATAAATGTCGATAAGGTCATTGATAATGCGTTCAAGCTCTTTTGCGTCAATATCCAGTCCTGCTGCCGCCGTTGCCGCGCCGCTGCGCGTCATACTGTTGGTCGGAATCTTGACCTTCACCGCTTTGTTGGAAGCGAACGGGAACGCCAGATATACCGAGCCGTCGTTCTCCATTATAACCTTGACGTCAACGGGCTTGCCGTTAAAGTCGATCCCGCCGGCAAAGCCCAGCGTCTTTTCGGTCGCCGCAAAATCAAAGTTGAGTTTATTGCCGTTTATGTAATCCTCTATATATTTCGCGTATGAGTCGTCGGTAAACTCGCGGCGGAACTCCGCGTTCACGGTTACCGAGCCGCTTATTCTTGCAGCGCCGTAGGTGCTCTTCATAATATCGCTGTAGCTTTTAAGCAAGGAATCGATATCGAAGTCGTAACCGCCCATAGAGCCGCTCATAGAGGAATTCATCAGCTTTGCAAACTGTGCGCCGTCGCTGTTGGTATTGCTCATACTGAGCATAGGCATCCTGTAGGAGTTTTTCGCGTACGTTGAAGCGATCGCCGAAACGGAATTGATCTGATTGGAAAGCGTTTCCATATCAAGCTTTTCAGCCGCCTTCTTCAGCGACTCCTTTTCGACCATAGCCGCATATTTCGGCTTGCCCATAACTAAGCTGAGCGCCGTCGCCTTATTTGTGAAAAAGAATACCGCAGCCGCGCCGATAAGCACTACCAAAACGATACCGATAATAAGCGCGATCTTGCCGCCCTTTCCCTTTTTCTTAACGGGAACAGCTACCGAAGCTGCAGCCGCGCCGTTCAATCCGTTCACGTCGCCGCCCATTGGCAGCTCCCGCTCCTG
>DILZ01000130.1:6079-7612 GCA_002425305.1 Ruminococcaceae bacterium UBA5579 | reverse complement strand
CCTCCCCGCTTTTTTGCGTTGATTATAGTGTAGGGGCTGATCTGTACGGTTGCGAGCGGGGATATGTATTGAAAAGGTGATTTTGGGCAAAGATTTGTTGCTGCCGTTATGCATACCCGTCCATAAATCTATTTTATTTGAGCGTTTTCGCAACGCTTTGCACCTTGACTTTATTTTAGGAGAACTAATTCAAGCAATCGGTTTTTTTCTCCGGACTGCACACATATATGTGTTATTTTCAACATATCAGAACAGTCATATGTTATAATTTCAAACATACTTACTACAACAGGAGGAACATAAAATGAACGACAAAACTATCCGCGCACTGTATCTCGGAAAGATACACCCGGAAAAAACACGCGGCTATAAGACCGAAAAGTACACTAAGCATTTGGAGGAGTTCAGCCGTCTGTACGATGATATTAAAGCTGTCTTGCCGAAAGAAAGCCGCGCAACGCTTGAAACGATGATAGAAGAATACAACGTCAGTCAAGGCGAGGTGATCATCGACGCGTTTGTCAAGGGCTTTGAGCTTGGTATGCGTATGACAGCGGAGGGGCTGTATATTGCAGATGAATAAGCGATGAGAACGGGACGTTATGCGAACGGTATCCGCTACTTGTCATTTTTACCATAATTTATGCCGAAAGTTTGTAATATTTGTACATTGTGTGTAAGCGTTTTCCCTCTTGTTTTTTTCCCCGTTTTGATGTATACTTAAATTACAGCAATCTTTTCTCCGGCGCTCCGATTTGAGCGGCGGAGAAAGGAATTTCAATCGAAAGGAATTTTTATTTATGAAGTTCGGACATTTTGACGACAAGGCAAAGGAATACGTTATAACCTCGCCCCGCACGCCCTACCCGTGGATCAACTACCTCGGAACGCAGGGCTTTTTCTCTCTTATATCCAATACGGCGGNNGGCTACAGCTTCTATAAGGACGCGCGTCTGCGCCGTATCACGCGCTATCGCTACAACAACGTTCCCGTGGATATGGGCGGACGTTATTTCTACATCAAGGACGGAGATACCGTCTGGAACCCCGGTTGGTCTCCTGTAAAGACGGAACTTGACGAGTACGAGTGCCGTCACGGTCTGGGCTACACGATCATCAACGGCAAGAAGAATGGCGTTCGTGCAACGGTGAAGTTCTTTGTGCCGCAGGATTTCAACGGCGAAATACAGAAGGTAACTATCGCTAACGAAAGCGGCGAAAAGAAGTCGCTCAAGCTGACGAGCTTCCTTGAGTGGTGCTTGTGGGACGCGAACGACGACACCACCAACTTCCAAAGAAACTTTAACACGGGCGAGGTCGAGATAGTAGGCTCGACTATCTACCACAAGACCGAGTACAAGGAACGCCGCGATCACTTTGCGTTCTATACCGTAAACGCGGATATTCAGGGCTTTGATACCGACCGCGAGAGCTTCCTCGGACTGTACAACGGCTTTGAGCGCCCCAACGCGGTATTCGAGGGCAAGCCCCACAACTCCGTTGCGGAGGGTTGGTCGCCTATCGCTTCTCACT
>DILZ01000130.1:5883-6052 GCA_002425305.1 Ruminococcaceae bacterium UBA5579 | reverse complement strand
GGCTATGTTGAAATGCCCGTTGCGGATAAGTTCGACAAGAGCGGCAATTACGACGGCATAATCGCTTCCTACACCGTTGACGGCGTCGGCGGCAAGAAGGAGCTTAAGAACGTCATCAACAAGAAGAAAGCTCTTGAAATGATAGATATGTGCAACACTCCCGAAAAGG
>DILZ01000130.1:5341-5811 GCA_002425305.1 Ruminococcaceae bacterium UBA5579 | reverse complement strand
AACATCTGGAATCAGTATCAGTGTATGGTAACGTTCAATATGTCGCGCTCCGCTTCTTACTTCGAGAGCGGTATCGGACGCGGAATGGGCTTCCGCGACAGTAACCAAGACCTTCTCGGCTTTGTTCATCAGATCCCCGAAAGAGCGAGAGAGCGCCTTATCGATCTCGCGGCGACTATGCTTGAGGACGGCGGCGCGTATCACCAGTATCAGCCGCTCACCAAAATGGGTAACCACGAGCTTGGCTCTAACTTCAACGACGACCCGCTGTGGATGATACTCGCTGTTGCGCAGTACGTTAAGGAAACGGGCGACGTTTCCATTCTTGACGAGAAAGTACCTTATGAGAACAAGGAAGAGCTTGCAGACACTATGCTCGACCACTGCAAGCGCGCGTTCAATCATGTTTGCACGAAGATCGGACCGCACGGTCTGCCGCTTTCGGGTCGTGCCGACTGGAACGACTGCCT
>DILZ01000130.1:5135-5329 GCA_002425305.1 Ruminococcaceae bacterium UBA5579 | reverse complement strand
AGCCCGGCGAGAGCTTCCAGACATACAACAACAAGGAAATATTCCCGAATCCTCCGTTCTATTCGCAGAACGCGGAATCCGTAATGATAGCGGGTATGTTCTGCTTTATCGGTCCGGAATATCCGGCAATGTGCCGTCTTAAAGGCGACGAGGCGGAAGCGCAGCGCGCCGAGGCGGAGATCGAGAAAATGCGT
>DILZ01000130.1:4865-5077 GCA_002425305.1 Ruminococcaceae bacterium UBA5579 | reverse complement strand
GAGTGCGAGGAGGGCAAGATCTTCATCGAGCCGCAGGGCTGGTGCGTTCTTGCGGGTCTCGGCAAGGATAAGGGCTATGACCTCAAAACATTGGAGAGCATCGACAAGTACCTCAACAGCAAGCACGGACTTGTTCTGAACAATCCCGCGTTCACGACCTACAAGATCGAGTACGGCGAGATCTCGACCTATCCGGGCGGCTACAAGGAAAA
>DILZ01000130.1:217-4786 GCA_002425305.1 Ruminococcaceae bacterium UBA5579 | reverse complement strand
TCCGCGAGGAGATGAGCGATCTGCATCGCACAGAGCCGTATGTTTACGCGCAGATGATCGCGGGTAAGGACGGCGCGCGTCACGGCGAGGCTAAGAACTCGTGGCTGACGGGTACGGCGGCGTGGAACTTCGTGGCGATTTCGCAATATATCCTCGGCGTTAAGCCGCAGTACAATGGCTTGAAGATAGACCCGTCCATTCCTCACGAGTGGGACGGCTACACGCTCTCGCGCCAGTTCAGAGGAGCTACCTACAACATCAAGGTATCCAATCCGAACCACGTCAGCGCAGGCGTTAAGTCGATGACTGTTGACGGCAACGCTGTCGAGGGCAATGTGATCCCCGCGTTCGACAGCGGCGAGCATACCGTTGAGGTAGTGCTCGGGTAATATAATTCCGAAGCTAAAATTTTATCTCCCGCCCCGAAAAGGCGGGAGATTTTTTCGTCATTTTTTACAAACCTGCCGAAAGCCCCTTGACAATATATATAATGGTATTGTATGGGGTTTTTCCCGTGAGAATGAATGAAAGGAATTGTAAAAATGAAAAACTGTATTTACTGCGGCGCGGAAAATCTCTATGCCGCCAAATTCTGTGTGGTATGCGGCGCAAATCAAGTAAACACACAAGACGCACCGTCCGTCCCGCAAACACCGTCCGCCCCGCAAGTACCGTCCCAGACGACGGGCGAACAATCGGGGGCTTTCGGATTATCCGTTGCCATACAAATTGCGATGACCGTACTGATGTTCTTCAATTTTTTGAGTTTTGAGTTGGCAGGCTTCGAGGTAGGTACATTAAACGTTTTTGGTCTGCTTGGCAAAAAAGGTGCGCTTTTTTGGTGCGGGCTTGTTTTTCTGCTTTTTATCGTTGTTTCGATAATTAACCTTATTCGCGGCATAGGCAAGGGGGATACAGATGGGTTCGGCGATGGCGTAATTTATTTGATTATAGTATTCGTGACATATATGTTTGCGAAAGGTGATATTGGGACGCTGAAGGTGCTTTGGCCGGTTTATGTGATAGGTGGTCTGACTGTATTAGATTTGATTATAGCTCTTTCGACCGGGCGCTGGAGCAAGTAGCTCAAAAATCGTCTGTTGTTACGCACCGTAAACAACTGTAAATAAACGCCCCCTCCGAAAGGTGATCCTTCGGAGGGGGCGTTTGCACCGCGCGGGAGGTTTTCTTGTTTAATTAGTGATCTGCTCCGCCGCGTATCCCTTATCGCGCACGACCTTTTCAATATCCGCGATATGCTTGTTGCAAAGCTCTTTAGTCTTCGCCTCCACCATTATTCGCAAAAGCGGTTCTGTGCCGGAGGGTCTGACGAGCACCCGCCCGTCCGCGCCGAGCGTTTCCTCGGCGGCTTTTACGGCGGCGTTTACGTCGCTGTCGTTCAGCACGATATTCTTATCGGTGACGCGTACGTTTTTCAGTATCTGCGGATAGGTCTTCATACCCTTGGCAAGCTCGGACAGCGAGGTCTTTTTCGAGCAGACCGCCTGCATAATTTTCAGCGCGGTGACAATGCCGTCGCCGGTGTTCTCGTACTTCGAGAAAATTATGTGTCCCGAATTTTCGCCGCCGAGGATATAGCCTTTATTGCTCATACACTCGTAAACATACTTGTCGCCGACGTCTGTCTTTTCATAGCTTATCCCCAATTCATCGAACGCCTTGTACAGTCCCAGATTGGACATAACCGTAGTGACAACCGTATTGCCCTCCAGCTTGCCGCGCTCCTTGAGGTAGCTGCCGTAAATGTAGAGTATCTTGTCGCCGTCCACAAGACAGCCGTTTTCGTCCACCGCAAGACATCTGTCCGCGTCGCCGTCAAACGCAAAGCCGCAGTCAAGCTGCTCCTCGCGGACAAGCTCGATAAGTCCGTCAATGTGAGTAGAGCCGCAGTTTGTGTTGATGTTGAAGCCGTCGGGCTTGTTGTTGATGACATAGGTCTTAGCTCCCAGAGCGTCAAACACGCTTTTCGCTATCGTGAACGCCGAGCCGTTCGCGCAGTCTAACCCTATACGCTTGCCCTTGAACGAATACAGCGCGAGCGAAATAAGATATCCTATGTAACGATTGCGTCCGGCAGAGTAGTCCGAGGCTCTGCCTATCTCCCGATCCTGTGCCAGCGGCAGCTCCGGGACTTCGCCGTCAAGATATTTTTCGATCTCATCTATAACGTCATCGTCCATTTTTTCGCCGTTGGAGTTAAATAGCTTTATGCCGTTATCCGAAAATGGGTTATGCGACGCGCTTATCATAATTCCGCAGTCGAAGTCGTCCGTCTTGACGACGTATGAAACAGAGGGTGTTGTTGTGACGTGCATAAGAAACACGTCCGCTCCCGAAGAGGTAAGCCCCGCCGTCAGCGCGAACTCAAACATATACGAGCTGCGCCGCGTGTCCTTTCCGATTACCACTTGACAGCGGTGCTCTCTGCCGTAATACCACCCGATAAAACGACCTATTTTATATGCGTGTTCGACTGTGAGGGTTTTGTTCGCCTCGCCGCGGAAGCCGTCCGTGCCGAAATATTTTGCCATAATATTTTCCTCTTCTCATCTTAATATTATAATTATAGCATATTCTCAGCGGGGTTGTCAATATGCATTAAGAGTTATAGTAAACGACACGAGAGTTTCATTTTTGAGACGATAAAGTGTATGTATTTATGCAGGATATCAAGGAAAAATGTACAGTTATTTATGTCGTTTACTATAATAAGCGTAATGTCTGTTTACATTATTTACATCACGGCAAGTCACCGCTTCTTGCGCCGCTTTTTGTTGCTTGCAGCGAATTACCTATTCCTTGTTGTCATTCATAAGCGCCAGCACCCTAACATCCGTCCGGTAGCTCTGATAGAACGCCCACGGAACGGTATTCTGATTTGCGAGGAACTCCGCGGCGGCGTCAAGCACGGCTTTCAGATCCCACGCGAGGAAATCCAGATAACAGTTATCTATCCCCGAAGCTCCGCCTATAAATATGCAGCTGTCGCCTGCTTTGTCATTGATATAACGTTCAAGCTCGTCGCGGAAGTTGAGTATCTTCTCGCCGCGCTTTGCGTTTTCGTCGTCCTCAAAAACGTGTACGGGGAAGAAGATGAACCCCGCCGCAACGCCGTCGTTATCGGCTTTGTTTATCGTATCGTGCTCGCCGTTCATATACTCGAACATAATCTGCGGAATCGCGGAGAAGCACACAAACACGTCCAGGCGCGGTGTGGGATATTCGTCCTCGGCGAACTCGCGCGGCTTCATTTCATATCCAGTAACACTGTCAAGATAGCTCTCCACGCTGTCCCAATCATCTTTTTCACCGAAGAGCTTTTTCATTTCTTCGGGGAGCATTATAAGCGGAATTCCTTCAAACGGCTCTTCCGCGAGGTCTATGGTGTCCACATATCTCATATTGACGATCTCACCGAGCGCCATATCCAACAGGATATCCAATACACAAAACGCCTCGTTCCTGTTATCCTTCAGCACCTGTGCGAGCTGCTCACAATACCCCATGACCGTGCAGCCGTTATCGTCCCGATCTATTCTGACGGTCACATCGGAAAACGCATAGCTGCGTCCGTTGAAGCCGAGCGCAAAGTCATCCGGCGAATGTACGGGCTGTCTGCCGAGAAGTATGTTCCAGTGCTCCGTTACGCTTTCGGGAGCCTGCTTTTTGAACGCGTCCAAAAGGTAAAGCATAAACTTGTCCTTTTCGGGCGTGAGTATAAGGTCGTATTTTTCGCCGTTAAAGCCGACTTCAAAGTAAACATTGGTGAACGCTTCCGACAGAAGCTCACTGCAGCACTCGGTAATATCGTTGCTGTCCGCCTTTTCCGAGATAAGCCGCCGAAGCTCGCTCTCGCCGGCGGCGAACTTTTCCCAGCCGTTCGCTATCCTTTGTGCAAAACTTTTATCGAATATTGGCAGAGTGAGCCTTTTGCGGCACATCTCAATAAATTCTTTCGTGTCCTCATCATCGGGTCTTTCGATGAGAGCCTTCTCGAATCTCTCCAAAGCCTCGCCGACGCGGTCAAGATAAAATAGCGCGTAGCCGAAACGGAAATTAAAACGATGATCGTTTTCGGGGAGCTTATCTTCAATATCCTCCAAAACCGAAACAGCCGATTTCAGCAGATCGGTATCCGCATCACTGTCGGGATTCTCGTAAACCGCCATATTATTGTAAGCTCTAGCAAGCTCGCAAAGCACAGTCGGCGTTTTTTCTTCCTCGTCGAGTTTTTCAATAAGCTCCGCGATCTCGCCGAAGCTCTCCTGCTCGTTTAATTCTTCGATCCGTTTTAGAATTTCTTTTTCCGTCATTTCTTATCACCTTTCGTTATAATTTACCCGCAGCGCGGGATAGTTCCTGTCTTAAAATACCTCTACTTTTTTCGTTTTGCTCTTACCAAAAATACAGCTGTCAGAATCAGAGCGATCACACCAAGAGCTATCAAGCCTGTTGTTATCGGAAATCCGTTTTTGCTTTCCGGATTATCTTTGCTGTTGTCTGACGTTGCTTCCGGGACAGATGATGAGGTCGACGAAGAATCCGCCG
>DILZ01000130.1:0-130 GCA_002425305.1 Ruminococcaceae bacterium UBA5579 | reverse complement strand
GAAGAAACCGCTGTTGTCGACGACGAAGCTGTTGAAACAGGGGCTGAGAATGTCGTCGAAGAAACTGCTGTTGTCGATGCCGAAGCTGTTGAAGCGGGTGCTGAGGATGTCGTCGAAGAAACCGCTGTTG
>DILZ01000081.1:37700-45949 GCA_002425305.1 Ruminococcaceae bacterium UBA5579 | reverse complement strand
TGCTTGCGTTTTCCTTTACGAACAGCCCGGGTGGATCGGTGTCGGACGGCTTGTCGATATATGATACAATGCAGTATATCAAGTGCGACGTTTCGACTATCTGTATGGGTATGGCGGCATCTATGGGAGCGTTCCTTCTTTCGAGCGGCGCTAAGGGCAAGCGTATCGCGCTGCCAAACAGCCAGATAATGATCCACCAGCCGCTTATTTCGGGCGGAGGCATTTCCGGCCAGGTGACCGATATTCAGATACGCAGCAATTATTTGCTCCGCACCAAGGAAAGGCTCAACCGGATACTCAGCGATAACACCGGCAAGGATTACGAAACCATCTGCCGTGATACCGAGCGCGATAATTTTATGAGCGCCGAGGACGTCGCACTTGATATACTGCATTGTATCATATATCGACAAGCCGTCCGACACCGATCCACCCGGGCTGTTGATATAAAGGAAAATATCCTTGTCGGGATCCTGCCCCTCCAGATACAAAAGCTGTGCCACAACGACGCTCGCCGTCGCGGAATTGACCTCATCGTGCAGCAGGATTATTCTGTCGTTGAGCAAACGGGAGAAAATATCATATGAACGCTCGCCGTGGCTGCTCTGTTCTACAACATAAGGAATATAAGCCATTAAAAGCTCCTTTCTTTAAAACGCCGCAAGCCAGACCCAAAATTATTCGGTGACCTCCTCAATGCTTGCGTTTTCCTTTACGAAATCTATCGCCTTTTCGATCTTAAGGTCGGATTTAAGCGTCTTTTCGGGAATAGCGTTCTTGACGTTCTCAACATCCATATTGTATTCCTCGGCAAGCTTACCGTATTCCTTGTCGATATCCTCCGCCGAAACCTCGAGATTTTCAAGCTCCGCGATCTTCTCCAGAGCAAGACGCAACTTCACCTGACGCTCTGCCGGCTCTCTGAAATTCGCACGGAACTGCTCTGCGGTAAGACCGGTATACTTAAGGTAATCGGAAACGGAAATGCGGCTGCGCGCGGACCATTCGCGTGCTATCTCGTCGATACGGCGCTCGTACATCACCTGCGGTATCTCCGCCTTCAGATTGTCGATCACCTTGTCGAGGATATCGGCATCGCACTTATCGTCCGCCTCGGTCTTGTATCTCTCGGCGAGCTTTTCCTTTATATCCGCTTTAAGCTCGTCAACGGTGTCCTTGTCGGATACGTCCTTAACAAGGTCGTCGTCAAGCTCGGGAAGCTCCTTTGCCTTGATCTCGTGCAGCTTGCACTTGAACACAGCCTCCTTGCCCTTAAGCGCGTCGGACTGATAGTCCTCGGGGAACGTTACGTTCACGTCAAACTCATCGCCGACGTTCTTACCCACGATCTGCTCCTCAAAGCCGGGGATAAATGTGTGTGAGCCTATCTCCAACGGGAACTTCTCACCCTTTCCGCCGTCAAAAGCAACGCCGTCCGTAAAGCCCTCAAAATCTATGACTGCGGTATCTCCGTCCTGCACGGCTCTGTCCTCAACGGTAATCATTCTCGATACTCTGTCGCGCAGCTTGTCTATTTCCTCATTCACCGCCTCGTCGGTAACAGTCTTGACGGTTTTCTTTACGCTTATTCCCTTATAATCGGAAATTTCAACATCGGGCTTTGTGATTATGTCGGCTTTTATCGAAACGCCGTTTTCCTTGCTTACTTCAACGACCTCCGTGTTCTCGATATTTATCACCTCAAGACCGGTCTTGTCGATGATCTCATCAAGCTTGTCGGAATAAAGAGCGTTTACCGCGTCCTCATAGAAAACATTCGCACCGTAGTGTGTTTCGATCATCTTGCGGGTAGCCTTGCCCTTGCGGAAGCCGGGGATCGTTATCCGGTTCTTCTGCTTGTTGTAAACAACATTAATAGCCGTGTCGAACTCCTCCGCGCTGAACTTAACCTCAATAGCGTAAGTATTTGTCGCCGTGTTGTTCTGAGAAATGATTTCCATTGTGATTTTCCTTCCTGATTTTAATTGATTTTAACCGGATCAAAGCCAACACCGTCGGCAGATACCAGCTTATAGTAAATTCCATTGCGCTCCCCGTTGAGAGCGCCCTTTATGCTGCTGCCGTGCAAATGCGCGTAATAGCAGCGCTTTACCCCGTATTTGTGCAGCAGCTCGATTATCGGAGCGTTTTCCTCCGTGCCGTATATCGGCGGATAGTGGATAAAAGCTGCCAACTCGCCGCCGAGCTTCGTTCCCGCTTGAAGCGACATCTCAAGTCTGCCCGCCTCGCGGTTCAGCACCTTTTGATCGGCAGGTTCGCCGTTTTCGCGGATCCACCCGCGCGTGCCGCAGATCGAAATGCCCTCAACCAAATACGCATTATTGAACAAAAAGCTGATGGTTGAAAATCCGTTACCGGAAACGAAATCCGTGATCTTTTTTGTCGTAGACCACCATAGATCGTGATTTCCCTTAACGAGTATCTTTTTGCCATTAAGCTCCCTATCAATAAATTCAAGGTCTTTTTGGCTGTCTTCAAGCTTAAGCGCCCACGAATGATCTCCCAACAAGATCACCGTATCTTCGTCGGTTATCTTGATGTTCCAATTATTCCGAAGCCGCTCCAAGTAATTAGTCCAGCCCGAAAATATACCCATCGGCTTGTCGCAGCCGAGCGAGAGATGAAGATCGCCTATCGTATAAAGCACCTCGTTCTCCTCTCATCAATATCATTTGTTCAAAAAGTCCAGAACGGTATTTCCCATTTCCTGTTTTTCAACAACGCCCGTAAAACGCACTGCCTTGTCCTTAGTCGCCGCAAGCGGCTCGTNNGATTCGAGCTTTGCAATAAGCTCGAACTCGTCGTCGGGCTGTTCGCCGCCGTCTACCGCTTCGTATACCGCTCTGCCGAACTTATACGGGTTCGCGGTGGAAGCGATTATCGTCTTGGTGTTGTCGCCCGTTGCGTTCTTGTAGTCGTCATATACCTTAACAGCGACCGCGCTGTGAGTATCAAGTAAATAATGCTCCTCTTGGAAAGTCTTGCGTATCTGCGCCTTTGTTTCCTCATCGGAGCAGCAGCCCGCATAGAACAGTTCGCCGAGCTTGCTCTTGACGTCATCGTTCACCTCATACTTGCCGGAGGTTTTCAGCGCACCGAACCACTCGTTGATGAGCTTGTCGTTCTCGCCCGTAAGATGATAGAGAAGACGCTCCAGATTGGACGAAATGAGTATATCCATTGACGGGGATATCGTTGTGTAGAACTGTCTGTTTCTGTCGTAAACGCCTGTGTTGATAAAATCGGTAAGCACGTTGTTGGAGTTTGACGCGCAGATGAGCTTATTCACGGGAATACCCATAAGCTTAGCGTAATACGCCGCGAGAATGTTGCCGAAGTTGCCCGTTGGAACAACGATATTCACTTTCTCGCCGTACTCTATCTCCTTATCCTTGACAAGCTGCGCGTATGTCGATACATAGTAGATGATCTGCGGCGCAAGTCTGCCCCAATTTATGGAGTTCGCGCTGGAAAGCAGAATGTTGTTTGCCGCGAGCTTGTTCTCGATATCCTTATCGGTGAATATCGCCTTAACGCCGTTCTGACAATCGTCGAAATTTCCCTTAACGGCACATACATTTACGTTCGCACCGTCCTGTGTTGTCATCTGACGCTTCTGCATCGGAGATACGCCGTCCTCGGGATAGAACACGGAAATTGAAGTTCCCTCAACGTCCTTGAAGCCCTCCAAAGCCGCCTTGCCCGTATCGCCGGAAGTCGCTACCAAAATCGCTATCTGCTTTCCGTCGACCTCTTTTTTCGCTGAGGTAGTAAGCAGATAAGGCAATATCTGCAAAGCCATATCCTTAAATGCGCAGGTAGGTCCGTGCCACAACTCAAGAATATATCTTCCCTCTTTAAGCCCAGTGATCTCCGCGATATTGTTCGTATCGAAATTCTTGTCATTATACGCGCTCTCAACGCAGTGACGAAGCTCCTCGGAAGTGAAATCCGTCAAGAACTTTGAGAACACGTCATACGCTCTGTCGACGTAAGACTTATCGCAAAGCGCGAGTATCTCCTCCTTGGAGAGCTGCGGAATGCTTTCGGGAACGTAAAGTCCGCCCTCGTCCGACAATCCCTTGACTATCGCGTGAGCGCTTGATACTTTAAGTGCCGAATTCCTTGTGCTTGCGTAATTCATAAAAATACGCTTCCTTTCAGTTTGCAGTGTAAACGCCCTCGGTGTCGAATGCGTTTTCAACGATATTGATATTCGTTATCCGCGGATCTTCCCCGCGCGTTATCCACACCTCGGCTATATCATACCGTACAAACGGATATTTTTGCAGTATCTCGCGGTTTTCCGTGAGGTACGCATCCGCCGTAAGCACGATCTTCTTTTTCTTTGTGAAATTCACCGCTTCAAGCCCGGACACCATTGCGCCCTGCTTTCGCGTTTTCACCTCGGTAAAAACTATGTACTGCCCGACGGCGGAGATTATGTCTATCTCGCCCGTTCTCTTATGGTAGTTTCTTGCGATTATAGCGTGTCCGCGGTTTTCAAGCTCCGCGCACACCGCATCCTCGCCCAATTTGCCCTTAGCTTGTTTGTCCATTTTCTTTTTCGGCAAGATACTTTTTAAGGAACGTCCTGCGGTGTATCGGGCACAGTCCCAGTTTGTCTATCGCTTCGTAATGTGCCTTCGTGCCATATCCCTTGTGCTTCTCGAAGCCGTAGCCGGGGTATTCCTCGGCAAGTCTGCACATCTCCGCGTCACGCTCTACTTTAGCAAGTATACTAGCCGCTGCAATCGCCTCGGACTTCGCATCGCCGCCGATAACATTTTTCACCAAACCGCCGAACTTAACGTTGTTATCATTAAAAGGAACATTAAGCTCGGGCAAAACGTCGCCGTCCACCAGAACGATCTTCGGTTCTGCCGCAACGCAGTCAAACGCCCTTGACATCGCAATCAGGTTCGCGGAGAGAATATCCGTTTCATCTATCTCCTCGACAAGCGCGCACGAAACGGACGCAGCCAAAGCCTTGTCCCAAATCTCTTCGTAAAGAGCCTCGCGCTTTTTCGGAGTGAGCTTCTTGCTGTCGTTCAGACCCTCGATCGGATTGTTTGGATCGAGCACCACTGCCGCCGCGAACACGGGACCCGCTATTGGTCCTCTGCCCGCTTCATCAATACCGCAAACCGCGCCAAAATGCTCCGAAACGATCTTATCAAACTCACGCAACGACAGACCCTCAAACGAAACGCCCTCGATTTTAAGCTGCGTTTCGGGGCTCTTCTTGTGTTTGCTTTGATACGCCATCTCAAGCTCCTTTCGGCGGCTCGTCAAGCGTTNNTATTTTCCCGCCGCGGAACTCGTCGAGCAGCGCCGCCGCAGCGCGTTCCGTATCGGGTTCGCCGCCCGATATCAACATTCCGCGCTTTCGCGCTATCTCGGTGAGTATATCTCCCTCGCCCGAAATTTTGTAGCGCGCTTTTACAAGCTCTGGATAATCTCTTAAAAGCAGATCGCCAAGCGACCTCGCCAATGCCGCCGTATCAACTACCTCGTCCTTTACCGCTCCGGTAAACGCCAGCCTTTGCGCAACGTCCTTATCTTCAAACTTAGGCCACAAAATGCCCGGCATATCCAACAATTCCACGTCTTTATCAATGGATACCCATTGCTTGCCGCGTGTAACTCCGGGGCGGTCGCCCACCTTGGTTTTTTTTGAGTTCGCCATACGGTTGATAAACGAGGATTTCCCGACATTCGGAATACCCACCACCATCAGCCGCAGTGCCTTGCCGATCATACCGCGAGCCTTTCTGCGCTCGATAAGCTCCGAAAGCATACGCTTGACCGTCGGAAGGAACTTGCTTATCCCCTTGCCGCTTCGGCAGTCGCATACGATAACGCAGATACCTCGGCTCTCGTATAGCTTTTTCCATAACACCGTCGCCGTTTCATCGGCAACATCGCATTTATTCATTATCATAATGCGCGGTTTATTCCCCAAAAGCTCGTCCAAAATCGGATTTCTGCTGCTTTCGGGTATCCGCGCGTCCGTAATTTCCACCACGGCGTCGACCATTTTTAGGTCGGCTTCGATAAGCCGGCGCGTTTTGGTCATATGCCCGGGAAACCATTGGATATTCTGTACCTCTCCCATATCAAAGCCACTTAAACTTGCTGAACGGAGCATACCGCACCAACGCCTTGCCCATAATGTAATTTACATCAATAAAGCCGACGTCCGACAAATTTCTGCTGTCGTTGGAACGATTGCGGTTATCTCCCATCACAAAAACGCAGTTTTCGGGAACTTTATATTCCTTATTGTTTTCGACCCAACCGTAAAAACGGTCGCGAACCGGCTCTTTGATGTAATCCTCCTCTATTGCGTTTCCGTTGCGGTATACCACCCCGTTGTCAAAATCAATACGTACGGTGTCGCCCGCAGTAGCAATAACGCGCTTTATTATCGTTTCTCCATAAAGAACGGAGCCTTGCATACGCAGCTTATCCGCTTGTATGATAACGATATCACCGTAATGAGGAGTATACATAAAGTTCGTCGCGATGATAAGGTCCTTATCGGTCAATGTATCATTCATAGAATCGCCTGAAACGGTTATGGAACGAAAAAAGAACAAGTTGAGCGCCAACACTGCCGCAACTGCATAAACAAGGCAAGACGCCCAATCAAGCACTTCCGAAAAAAACTTTTTCGGTTCATTTTCTACGGTTTCAACAACGTTCGTCTCGTTTTCCGCGACTTCGATTTCGGGCATTTCAATATTATAGATCGCTCCGGCATCATCGTGATCCGTGAAGCTTTCGTTTTCCTCAAACTCGCTCATAGCAATTCTCTTTTCTTACAAATTATCCCCAAAAACTCCCCGCTGAAAGCGAGGAATTCGGGGGATCGGGAATTAAACCTTGGACTTGACTCTTGCAGCCTTGCCGACTCTGTCGCGCAGATAGTAAAGCTTCGCGCGGCGAACCTTACCTTTTCTTACAACGTCAACGTGATCTACCGACGGTGAGTGGATCGGGAAAACTCTTTCCACACCGCATCCGTGCGCTACACGTCTGACGGTAAACGTTTCGTTGATTCCGCCGTGCTTTTTCGCGATAACGGTTCCCTCGAACATCTGGATACGGCTCTTCTCGCCCTCCTTGATGCTTACGTATACCTTTACATAATCGCCGATCTCTATCTCGGGAGCGGCTTCTTTCATACTGCTTTGCTCAATCAGCTTTAATGCGTCCATTTTTTCCTCCTGTACTTTTCGGATATTCTTAAGCTCGGCTGCTCCGAGCGCTGTGAAATCAAAACGCGCCGCAGGTCTTTTCCCGCGCACTCAGCGGACTATCCGTTTTTAATGTTTGAAGGTGTGACCGCCGTTTTCGGACAGTCGCACACTCGCGCATTAACACACGCCGTTTTCATCTGCCTTGATAAAGCGCCGGAACGGATCCGACTCCGAATTTTGGGCATAGTTATACCGACGGATACTAAATGCCTTATTATTATAACACTATCCGTTGAAAAAATCAAGTGCTTTTTATCAAAATATAACAATTTTTTCGTAAACCTGCATAAATTAAGTCAGAAATTTAAATTGTTTAAGTAATTCTTGTCATATTTAAGTAAATTATCCGATGAGAAATCCCTTGCACTCCGCACAAGCTCTGCCGCGCATTCGCGGACGCTTTCATCTTCAAGATAAGCGATTATCCCCTGCTCCGTTGAATTACGGCAAAAAGCCGCTCCGCTGAACCTTTCGGGGATCGCGCCCAACTCAAGCAGCGCTCGAAAACCGCCCGCCGACGAAAACGGTTCTCCCGAAAAGAACACTTTCCCGTCGGGTTGCGGCAAAAGCTCGAAANNCGCCGTGAAAGCCTTATCGGTCTGTATCGCGCGAACGTCGCTCTGCGAAACAAAATAGTCCTCTCCTATATAATATAGGTCGCGATCGGTCATTATCCCGTACTTGTCCAATACGCCCGCGCGTTTCATCTCCATAGCGGACATCAGCGCGCCGCACGGCGACACACCTATGCTCTCGCAATCACCCACCACCTCATACGCCCTTGTTCCGTCGGGGTCCTGCCGTACCATATCTATCGCGCCGTTTTCAGCAGGCATCCCGCTTTCCAGAGCAGAACCGTCAAACGCTCCCAAAAGCGTAAACGCGGCGCAGTGAAGTTCTCCGCCGGTTTTATGAGCAATGCAAAGCGATCTCCCGAAGTCGGCGGCTGCCCAATCGTCATCT
>DILZ01000081.1:37190-37645 GCA_002425305.1 Ruminococcaceae bacterium UBA5579 | reverse complement strand
CTCGTCTATTCCCAACGTGCCGGGTTTGAGGACCTGCTCCAATACGGTTTCGAAATGAACCGGCGCGGCTATCCCCACACGCTTGACAGCGGCGGGCTTTATTGAATACTCACGCATAGAAGTAACGACCAGCCGCGCAAGTTCGTTTGCCGCGTTTTGCGCGGTAAGCTCCGTGCCGAACACCACCGAACGCGCGTAACGACGTTCAAGAGCGAGATCGTAGTACACAACGGATATCGAACACGCGGTCATATCACACGCCAAAGCAAGCTCGGCGCTGCGTTCGGCGCGGTATTTCTCGTGCAGAACAGTCGGATTTGTCATCATTTGAGCAGCTCTCCGTTCTTTTCGTTTCAATCAAATACTGAAAACGTTATTTTTCTACCCCATTTCCGAAACGGGGGACACTTATTATACTATATCACACTTTCACATTTTTTTCAAGTATTTTTTAA
>DILZ01000081.1:36261-37168 GCA_002425305.1 Ruminococcaceae bacterium UBA5579 | reverse complement strand
TGCTGTTCTAAAGACAGCAGGTGACGTTCACGTTATAATGCGGCTTTGGATATCAAAGTCAGCGCCTGCCGAGGAATGGATAGATAATGTCTATTCTCCCTTTCTGTCTTTGTATGGAAGGGGTTTTCGTTTTGGGCAGCATTTTCTTAAAGCAAAACGAGCAGCCCTCGGATTGCGAAAAATCTAAATAAGGAGGAAATCAAAATGCCCAGTGAGTCTGTACTTGCTCAAAAGCAACAGTTCGTTTCCGATCTTGCCGAAAAGCTGAAAAACGCGGCCGGCGGCGTACTTGTAGACTACAAAGGTATCACCGTTGAAGACGACACAAAGCTCAGAAAAGAGCTGCGTGAAGCCGGCGTTGATTACTTTGTTGTCAAGAACAAGCTGCTGAAGCGTGCTTGTGACATCGCGGGTCTTGACGGTCTTGACGATGTTCTTGTGGGAACGACAGCTGTCGCTCTTTCGGCGGAGGACATCATTNNGCGCCGAAGATCCTGCACAAGAAGGCAGAGAGTTCAAACGGCAAATTCAGCATCAAGAAAGGCTTTGTTGACGGACAGGTCATCTCTAAGGAAGAGGTCGAGAAATATGCAAATCTTCCGAACAAGGAAACACTGCTCTCGCAGCTCGTATTTATGCTGCAAAGCCCCATTCAGCGTTTTGCCATCGCTATCAAAGAGATCGCGAAGAAAAACGAGGAGACCGCTTGATAAGGCGATCGAACCATTACGCGCGGCTTAGATCCGCAAAACAATCAAATTCAACATATTTATGGAGGTAAATAAAATGGCTGATATTACTAAAATCATTGACGAAGTAAAAGAGCTTACGGTTATTGAGCTTAATGATCTCGTAAAGGCTCTTGAGGAAGAGTTCGGCGTTTCCGCTGCCGCTGTTGCTGCTGCTC
>DILZ01000081.1:25314-36211 GCA_002425305.1 Ruminococcaceae bacterium UBA5579 | reverse complement strand
CGCTAAGATGGCTGTTATCAAGGCTGTTAAGGACATCTGCGGTCTTGGCCTTAAGGAGGCTAAGGAGTTGGTTGAGAGCGCTCCCAAGGCTATCAAGGAGGGCGTTGCCAAGGCTGAGGCTGAGGAGATCAAGGCTAAGCTTGAAGAGGCTGGCGCTAAGATAGAGCTTAAGTAATCGCTCGCTTCAAAATGAACGCAAACCGCTTTCGACGATGTTCGGGAGCGGTTTTTTTATTAAAGTAATTGACTTTTCATTTAACTTGTGGTATAATGAAGTAGCAATCAAATTGCAGAACTTTATAGTTTTTTTGGAGGTAATCGGTTATGAAAAAAGTGTTTAAAAGAGTTGGCGCCTTTGCGGCAGCAGCAGTACTTACCCTCTCCCTCAGCGGCTGTGGAAAAAAGACCTGTTCGATATGCGGTAAGAGCTTTTCCAGCGGCGGTCAAACTGTTGAATTTGGAGGAGTGGAAGTTTCTGTTTGCGGTGACTGCATAAAATCCATGGGTGGTTAATTCTTGAAAAATTGCTGAAGATTTGCCGTTTCGAGCCGTTTTTAACTTGAAACGGCATTTTCTTCGGAAACAAAAAGTATACGGGTTTAAATCTCCCCTTGCGGCGGCAGAGAAACGGAAAGGAGCGGTAACAAAGAGTTATGCGGGTTTCATTTGACCTTGACGACACCTTGTTTGTCGACCCCAAAAAGTTCAAAACCGAAAAGGCACTCCGCTTTCCGTTCAACAAAATTTATCGGGAACGTCTGCGGTTCGGGACGGTCGCACTGTTTAAGTATCTTAAGGAAAAAGGTATCGAGGCGTGGATATACACCACCTCTTATCGCTCGGAGCGCTATATCAGAGGTCTGTTTCGCCGATACGGGATACGGCTTTGCGAGGTCGTCAACGGTGAGCGCCACGAGCGAGAGGTACAGCGTGACGGCAGCGAGTCAATGCCGTCCAAATATCCCGCGAAGTACCGCATCGACCTGCACATTGACGATGACGTTTCAGTAAAGCAGAACGGCGACACATACGGATTTCGCGTTCTGATAGTCGGCGCAGAAGATGAACAATGGACGAATAAGATAATCGACCGCATTGAGGAGATACGCACTTTTGAAAGGAACGGGAAATTATGACAACCGATAGCTTTGACGCCCGATCAAGGTCAATAATAAAACCGTTTGCAGGTGATAAGACGACGGACAAGGTTCTGACGATAGACAATTGGTGGGACGGACCGCTTGTCGGGGCTTTGCACATTCGGCGGCGAATACTGCGTTTTCGAGCGAGTATTTTCCGAAGAGAAGGACGATTGGTCGGATGAATACCGCCTCACACCCGTAGATGAAGCCGCCGCTCGAAAGATTATCGAGGATTATCAACGGTGGTGCGAATTTATGAACAACGGCGGAAACGCCGAAGAATGGAAAAGCACCGTCGATATCAACAAGATCGCAAAGGGTTCACTGCGTTACCGCGAGTTCACAAGACACGCGCTCTTTAAAGGAAAATTTACCGGGTGCTGCGATGAACTCAAGGATTATTTTGTTGAGTGGAGTTAGACGGCGCGGCGCCGACGCTCTTGGAGAACAGTTCCCTAAACCCGAACGCAATCAAGAAAATCGCAAACAGCTTGCGCAGAAGTCCGTTGTCGATAAGCTGCGCACCGTATGTTCCTATCACCGCGCCGAGCACTCCGCCGAGCGCGAGTTTTTTCACAAGCTCTTTGTTTATAAGACCGTTCTTGAGGTGGAACATCAGCGAGAGCAGCGCTATCGGCAGGAAAAACAGCAGGTTCACTCCTTGAGCGGCTTTTTGCGGCATTTCCTCGGCGAGCGTCAGCCAGACCACAAGAATGAAACCGCCGCCCAAACCCATTGACGCGAGCACTCCCGTAAGGAAGCCGACTACCGCGCTCATGAGAACAGCATACGCAAAGCCGCCAGCGTTACTATACCGCCAAACACGCGTCTGAGCGTCTTTGCCTTTATCTTCTTTAGAAATATAGCACCCGTGACCGCGCCGGCAACTCCCCATGGAACGAACCGCCAAGCGGCGGAGTAATCCAGATTTCCCGAAAAGCCGTAAAACAGCGTCGTAACCAAACTCAGTATAAATATAAGAGCTACGGATGTGGCGTGGGCCTCGTTTGGCGCACTCCCCTCCTTTTCAAGAACAGGCACTGCTATCACGCCCCCACCAGAGCCAAAAAAACCGTTTAGCAGACCGCAAATAGTACCCTCAAAGAATTTACGCGTTTTGTTCACAAAATCACCTCGCCGTTATTTTATGCCGAACGGCGGGATTTATTTTTGGAAGAAATTGTGTTCTGAAAATGAGTAAAATTTTTTCGAATTATGTCATTGACAACATAGCTTATATATGGTAGAATATATTATAGTATATTAATATCGCATAAGGAGAGATAACTATGTTATTATCGGGTTCGGATATTATCGTGGAGTGCCTATTGGAGCAAGGCGCGGATACCGTTTTCGGTTATCCGGGCGGCGCGGTGCTGAATATCTATGACAGCCTGTACAAGTACAGCGATAAGGTGCGGCACATCATCACGTCGCACGAGCAGGGAGCTTGTCACGCGGCGGACGGCTTCGCGAGAGCTACGGGAAAAACGGGCGTTGTTATAGCGACGAGCGGTCCCGGGGCGACCAATCTTACGACGGGGCTTGCCACGGCAAATATGGATTCCGTTCCGCTTGTGGCGATAACGGGCAATGTTTCCACAAATCTGCTTGGGCTTGACAGCTTCCAGGAGGTCGACATTACCGGCGTTACCATTCCGATAACCAAGCACAACTTCATTGTCAAAAACATCGCCGAGCTTGCGGACACTCTGCGGCTGGCATTTGATATCGCAAACAGCGGACGCAAAGGCCCCGTGCTTGTGGATATACCTAAGGATATCACGGCGGCGACTTATGAATACGCCCCCGTAAAGCCGATAGCAAAAGCTCCTGCGGCTGTAAGCGAGAGCGAGCTTGACGCGGCTCTGGAGCTTATTATGAAGTCCGAAAAGCCGTATATCTACGCGGGCGGCGGAGTTGTTTCCGCCAACGCCGAGGAGGAACTTAAAAGGCTTGCGGAGCTTTGCGACGCGCCCGTTTCCTGCTCGCTTATGGGACAGGGTGCGTTTGACCAGACCGACAGGCGCTACATAGGTATGCTGGGTATGCACGGCACGGTGAAAGCCGCCGCCGCGCTCAACTCCTGCGACCTGTTTATCGGCGTCGGCACGCGCTTCTCCGACCGCGTTATCGGCGACCCGAATGTATTCGGCAAAAACGCGAAATTTATTCACATAGATATAGACCCCGCCGAGTTCAACAAGAACGTGGAGGTCGGCTGCACGGTCAAGGGTGACGTAAAAGAGGTGCTGAAAGCGCTCTGTGATAAAATATCTCAGAAGAAATGCGCGTGGACGGACGAGATCATCGCGAAGGACTTCGGCGAACCCGTTCAGAAAGGCACGGAGGAATTCCCCGTTACGCCGCAGGCAGTCATCGAAAAGCTTGACGAGCTGACTAACGGACAGGCTGTTATCGCAACGGAGGTCGGGCAAAATCAGATGTGGGCGGCGCAATACTACAAATATAAAGAGCCGCGCAGCTTTATTTCCTCGGGCGGCCTGGGAACTATGGGCTTCGGGCTGGGCGCGGCTTTGGGCGCAAAGGTCGGCAGACCCGACAAGACAGTTGTGAACATCGCGGGCGACGGCTCGTTCGCTATGAACCTCAACGAGCTTATTACGGCTTCGGCGCATAACATTCCCATAATCGAAATGGTAATCAATAATAACGTTCTGGGAATGGTTCGGCAGTGGCAGAGATTGTTCTACAACAAGCATTTCTCGCAAACCACTCTGGACGCTCGGCATATCGACTATGTGAAGCTCGGCGAGAGCTTCGGCATACAGACGTTCGTTATCAACAAGAACGAGGATATAGAGCCGATACTTTCAAAGGCTCTCGAAATATCGAAAAACGCACCCGTGATGATCGAGGTGCGCATAGACCGCGACATCAACGTTCTTCCGATGATCCCCGCGGGCAAGCCCGTTATCGACCCGATAACGGAGATCGATTTGGAGGCGTAATTATGCACGAACAGGAATATGTATTATCGGTAAAGGTTTTGAACAACAACGGCGTTCTGCCGCGCGTGGGCGGTCTGTTCGCGCGGCGCGGCTACAGCATAAAGAGCCTTAACGCCGCCGAAACGGAAGAGCCGTCCATTTCACGGCTTACCATAGTTGTGTCGGGCGATCTGCGTATTCTGGAGCAGATCAAAAACCAGCTTATGAAGCTGTACGACGTTCGCGACGTGCAGATACTGCGCGACGCGGTCACACGCGAACACATACTTATCCGCGCGGGACGCAACTCCGACGACCGCCACAAGATAATCGAGATAGCGAACCTCTACCGTGCAAAGCCGGTGGACGTCGCGGCGGATTCAATTATGCTCGAGCTTACCGGCGAGCCTGCCAAAATAGACAGCTTTATTGACCTTTTAAAGCCGTTCGGCATTATCAAAATGGTGCGGTCGGGTATCACGGCTCTTGAAAGGGATTGACTTGCTTTTTTTGCTGTAGCTAATGAGATCATTCCCTATTGCCGTGCAAAGCTATGCCGTTCACACAATTTGCCGAAGTTGCGGAACACATAATAAGCCAAATGAAAGGACGGCTGCCAATGAATATTCTTCACTTGAAGTACGCGGTCGAAGTCGCAAAAACGCAGTCGATAAGCAAGGCGGCGGAGAACCTGTATATGGGACAGCCGAACCTTTCGAGAGCAATAAAGGAGCTTGAGGAAACGCTTGGGATAACGATATTCAAGCGCACATCGAAGGGGATAATTACCACGCAAGACGGCGATGAATTTCTGCGCAGGGCAAGGCGAATCATTGTGCAGGTGGACGAAATGGACGAGCTGTACCGCTCCAAACGCTCGCATAAGCGGACATTCTCGGTATACGCGCCGAAAACGGGCTATATAACGGCGGCAATAACGGAGCTGTCAAAGCAATTCCCGCCGGACGAACCCTACGAGATCTTTTATAAAGAGACAAACGCTGAGGAAACGATAGCAAGCGTACTGCGCGGCGACTGCGATTTGGGCGTGGTGAGATATCAAACGGTATTTGAGAAATATTTCACGAGCCTGTTCAAAGAAAAAAAGCTGATAAGCGAAACCGTGGCGGAATTCCCGTGCG
Organism: Ruminococcaceae bacterium UBA5579; assembly: GCA_002425305.1. Taxonomy (GTDB): domain Bacteria; phylum Bacillota; class Clostridia; order Oscillospirales; family Ruminococcaceae; genus CAG-115. The sequence continues at coordinate 30,976 of DILZ01000081.1, read as the reverse complement.
TTCTGCTGATACGCGCCGACGACCCGCTGACACAAAAGGACAGTATTTCACCCGCCGACCTCAAAGGGCGCATTGAAATAGCCCGCGGCGATATTTATGTGCCTTCTCTGCCGCTTATCGACGTAAAAAACGCGGCGCTTACCGTGGGAGTTGACAAGCAAATTTTTGTGTTCGACCGCGAGTCGCAGCTTGAGCTTACGGCAAACGTGCCACGCGCGTTTACTTGGGTATCGCCTATGCCCTGTGATTTACTTGACAGGTACGGTCTTGCCGCGCCGGTCATTATTCAAAACGATAAGATCTGCAAGGACGTTTTGATCCGGCAAAAAAACTATAAACTTACGGAACTTGACAAAGTTTTTATTACGGAGATAAACTGCGCGAAATGCCGATATTTCCGATAACACTTGCTTTTTTTCAGTTTTTTGATATGCTGAAAGTATATAGCGCATATGTAAAAAAAACACTTTACATATCGCGCGTATTATGTTAAAATATTAACAAAGGCGGATATATTGTTGTTTTGAAAACCGAAACACCAATATCCCGGCTGTTAACCTGTTAATTGGGGCGCAACTTATCCCGCGCGGGACGCTTGACATTTCAGTGTACACTCTCAAAAAGAGATGATGTGCGCTATTTTAGAGCGGCACGGCGGCATTTCGCGCCAAAGAACCACCATATATTGTTATAGAAGGAGAAGATGACTATGAAGTATGAGATCGTAGACAGCGCGGAAAGCTTTGACGCCGCTCTTGCCAGAGTTCGCGCGGCTCAGGCGAAGTTCGGCGAGTTTACACAGGAACAGGTCGACAAGATCTTTCTTGCAGCCGCCTCGGCGGCAAATAAGGAGCGTTTACCGCTCGCTAAAATGGCTGTTGAAGAAACGGGTATGGGTATAGTTGAAGATAAGGTTATCAAAAACAACTATGCAGCCGAGCATATCTACAACGCCTACAAAAACGTCAAGACCTGCGGCGTTATCGAAACAGACGAGGCTTACGGCGTTACCAAGATCGCGGAACCTATCGGTGTTATCGGTGCGGTCATACCCACTACAAACCCCACCTCTACCTCTATATTCAAATGCCTTATCAGCTTGAAGACCAGAAACGGCATTATCATAAGCCCTCACCCCCGCGCAAAAAAGTGCACCATTGAGGCCGCAAGGATAGTTTATGAAGCGGCGGTTAAGGCGGGCGCTCCCGAGGGTATCATCTCGTGGATAGACGTGCCTTCTCTTGACCTCACGAACAAGCTGATGAAGGAAGTCGACCTTATTCTCGCGACCGGCGGTCCGGGAATGGTCAAATCCGCTTATTCTTCCGGTACTCCCGCACTCGGCGTAGGCGCGGGCAACGCTTCCGCTATCATCGATACGTCCGCGGACATCATCAACGCGGTGAACTCCATTATGCACTCCAAGACCTTTGATAACGGTATGATATGCGCTACCGAGCAGACGGTCATCGCCGACAAGAAGATATATAATGACGTCAAGAAGGAATTCACAAAGCGCGGCGCATATTTCCTCAACGCCAAGGAAGCACAGCTGATACGCAAGACAATGCTGATAAACGGCGCTCTTAACGCGAAGATAGTTGGTCAAAGACCCGTGACTATCGCCAAAATGGCGGGCTTTGAAGTTCCCGACGACACAAAGGTACTTATCGGCGAGGCTACCAGCACCGATCCCGATGAGGCATTCGGTCACGAGAAGCTCACTACCATTCTCGGTATGTATAAGTCGAATGACTTTGACAACGCTCTTGATATCGCGGACACCCTGCTGCACAACAACGGAGGTCTGGGTCACACGTCCGTGCTCTGGATCGACCCGAACGAGCGCGAGAAGCTTATGAAGTTCTCTCACAGAATGAAAACCTGCCGTCTTATCATAAACACGCCTTCGTCTTTAGGAGGAATAGGCGATCTTTACAACTTTAAATTTGCTCCTTCTCTCACGTTGGGCTGCGGCTCTTGGGGCGGAAACTCCATATCCGAGAACGTTGGAGTTATGCACCTTTTGAATATCAAGACTGTTGCCGAGAGGAGAGAAAATATGCTGTGGTTCAGAGCGCCCGAAAAGGTATACATTAAGAAAGGCTGTCTGCCCGTTGCTCTTCAGGAGCTTAAAGATGTTATGGGCAAGAAGAGAGCTTTTATCGTTACGGATTCGTTCTTGTTCAAGAGCGGATATACATCCGTCATCACCGATAAGCTTCAGGAAATGGGCATCACATTCACGGTATTTTCCGATGTTGAACCCGATCCCTCGCTGAAATCGGCGCAGCTCGGTGCGGAAGCAATGAACAAGTTCGAGCCGGACGTTATCATCGCGTTGGGCGGCGGCTCCGCAATGGACGCGGCAAAAATTATGTGGGTGCTGTATGAGCATCCCGACGCTGACTTCCAGGATATGGCAATGCGGTTTATCGATATCCGCAAGAGAGTTTATACATTCCCGAAGATGGGCGAGAAGGCTTACTTTGTAGCCGTTCCCACCTCAGCGGGTACAGGCTCGGAGGTAACTCCGTTCGCGGTAATCACGGATCAGGACACGAATATCAAGTATCCTCTGGCTGACTACGAGCTTTTGCCGAATATGGCTATCGTTGACTCCGACCTTATGAAAACAGGTCCCAAGAGTCTTACCTCGGCTTCCGGTATCGACGCCGTTACGCACAATTTGGAGGCGCTTGCTTCCGTTATGGCGACCGACTACACTGACGGTCTGGCTAAACAGTCGCTTAAAGTCATCTTTGAGTATCTGCCCAGAGCCTATGATTCTGCGCCCTCAAAGGACGACGCGGGACACCCCGACGACGAGGCTCGCGAGAAAATGGCAAACGCGGCTACTATGGCGGGTATGGCGTTCGCGAACGCTTTCCTCGGCGTATGCCACTCTATGGCGCACAAGCTTGGCGCGTTCCACCACATTCCTCACGGCGTTGCAAACGCCCTGCTGATAGATGAGGTAATTCGCTTCAACTCCGCTGAGAAGCCGCCGAAGATGGGCACTTTCTCTCAGTATCAGTACCCCAAGACCCTGCGCAAGTACGCAGAGGTTGCCGAGGAGCTTGGCTGCAAGGGTAAGACCGACGAAGAAAAGGTCGAGGCAATGATCGCGAAGATAGACGATCTGAAAAAGGCTATCGGTATCAAGTCCAGCATCAAGGAATACGGTATCGACGAGAAATACTTCTTTGAAAAACTTGACGAGATGTGCGATCAGGCATTCGACGATCAGTGTACGGGCGCAAACCCGAGATACCCGCTCATCAGCGAGATAAAGGAAATATACACCAACGTATACTACGGCAAGACCACCAGTCTGCTGAAAAAGTAAACTGCGCTTATGTAACGATCTTTGAGCTGCGGGCTTGAACGAACCGTATCAAGCCCCTGCTCCCGTGCAAATATAAAAATTTAGGAGGAATAGGTTATGTCCGATAATATTATTGCCAAACGTACACGCAAAACAATTTACCGTGAGGGCGATACCGCCGTTAAAGTATTCGATAAGGATTACGCGAAGTACGACGTATTGAACGAAGCGCTAAACCAGGCGCGTGTCGAGAATATCGGCATCAACGTGCCCAAGGTTCTTGAGGTAATGACCGTAGAGGACGGTAAGTGGGCCATCGTGTTTGACTATATCGAGGGCAAGTCCTTAGAGCAGCTTATGCGCGAAAATCCCGCTAAGAAGGACGAGTATCTTGAGATGTTCGTAGACCTTCAGATGAAGGTACATTCGTGTACCTGCCCGCTGCTCAACAAGATAAAGGACAAGATGATCCGCAAAATAAGCGAAGCCGACCTCGACGCGACCACGCGCTATGAGCTGCATACACGCTTGGACTCTATGCCCAAGCATACCAAGGTATGCCACGGCGACTTTAACCCTTCAAACATCATTGTAAAGGACGACGGAACCCCGTTTATTCTTGACTGGAGCCACGTTACCCAAGGTAACGCTGCCGCCGATGTAGCGAGAACGTATCTGCTTTTCAAGCTGCAAGGTGATGACGAAATGGCGGAACAGTATCTCGACCTTTTCTGTAAAAAGAGCGATACGGCAAAGCAGTATATCCAAAAGTGGATGCCCATTGTCGCGGCTTCGCAGTCCGTAAAGGGCAAGAAGGAGGAACGCGAGTTCCTGCTTAATTGGGTGAACGTTGTTGAATACGATTGATTTTTTGGGGGACTGATTATGAAGGTTACCGTGTGTATAGGCAGCTCCTGCCACCTCAAAGGCTCTCGCCGCGTTGTGGAGGGATTGCAGACTCTTATTTCCGAAAACGGTCTTAACGATAAGGTCGAGCTTGGCGGAACGTTCTGTATGAACAACTGCCAGAACGGCGTTTGCGTTATGGTCGACGATAAGAGTTTTTCGGTATCGCCAGACACCGTTGACGATTTCTTCAAGACAGAGATCCTCGCGAAAGTTTGATTTTGACATAATATCCGACACAATTCCCGCTGTAATTTTTACAGCGGGTTGTTCGGAAATTATGAGCATTTTCCTGCTCTTCGGGTAAATATATTGAGCGATTTTTCATAGTAAAGGAGTTTCACTATGATAGATTTTTTGAAGCTGAAAAAATCCAATTGCAAAAACTGTTATAAGTGTATCAGGCATTGTCCGGTAAAATCAATACGTTTTTCGGGAAATCAAGCCAATATTGTCGGAGATGAATGTATTTTATGCGGACAATGCTTCGTTGTATGTCCGCAGAACGCTAAAGAGATCGCGGACAGCACCGAGCGTGTGAAGTATCTTATCGGCTCGGGTGAAAAGGTCTACGCGTCCGTTGCGCCGTCATTTGTGGCGAACTATGAGGGAGCGGGCATCGGGTCGCTGACTAAGGCGCTTATGGCTCTCGGCTTTGCTGGAGCGGAGGCNNCGGCGGTCGGCGCGACGATGGTCAAGACCGAATACGAGCGGCTTATCCGCGAGGACAAACGCGATGTGCTGATCTCCTCGTGCTGTAACTCCGTCAATCTTCTCATTCAGAAATACTACCCACAGGCATTGGAATATCTGGCGGACGTGTTGTCGCCTATGCAGGCTCACTGCCGGGATCTGAAAAAGCGTTTCCCGGGCTGCAAGACCGTGTTCATCGGTCCGTGTGTTTCAAAGAAGGAAGAGGCGGCACGCTATGTCGACTACACCGATGAAGTGCTGACGTTCGAGGAGCTTACGAACTGGCTGAACGAGGCGGGCGTCACTATCGAAAAGGAGCTTGACGCCAACGATCAAAGCTGCGCCAGATTGTTCCCGACGACCGGCGGCATTTTGAAAACAATGGCGGAGCGCGACCCGAATTATACATATCTCGCGTTTGACGGAATGGACAACTGCCGGGAGGCTCTCGAAGAGATAATCGACGGCAAACTCCACAACTGCTTTATTGAGATGTCAGCGTGCTCGGGAAGCTGCGCGAACGGTCCCGTTATGGAGAAGTATAAAAAATCTCCTGTTGCCTCCGCAATGGCAATCAACAGGTACGCGGGCAATGAGGACTTCCCCGTTGCTCAGCCGGACAAATCGGAGATGCACAAGAAGATGACAATGCTCGACACCAAAGCATCCGTGCCGACAGAAACGGAGATATCGGCTATTCTCCGCAGAATGGGCAAAATGCGCCCGGAGCAGGAT